>CAMBEV010000181.1 GCA_945865595.1 Nannocystis exedens
TGGTCGAGGCAGCACCGGAACCAGCGGCACCGCCGGTGGTCGAGGCAGCACCGGAACCAGCGGCAGCACCGGCGGTCGAGGCAGCACCAGCGCCAGCACCAGCGGCAGCACCAGTACCAGTACCAGCGGTAGAACCAGCAGCGGTACCACCGGTAGCCCCCGTGGCAGCCACACCTCCGGAACCAGACACGCCGGCGGCTGGTGACAAGGGGAACGTTAAGCGCAAGCAAGCGCAGCAAGCAGCGCGCAAGGAGCAGGCAGCCCGCAGGGAAGCAGCGCGCAAGGAGCAGGCAGCCCGCAAGGAAGCCGCTCGCAAAGACCAGGCGGCCCGCAAGGAAGCAGCCCGCAAAGAGCAGGCGGCCCGCAAGGAAGCAGCCCGCAAAGGAGCCACACCTGGGAATGCGACTGCTGCCGGTGAAACGCCAAAGGAGGTGGCCACGCCTACTCGGGATGCAAACAAGCCCGGTGATCAGCACAAGGCGAAAGCCCATGCGAAGCGCGCGACGATCAAGGATGCCTTTCGGGCCATCAACCGGACCGCCAGCCTTCTGAAGAAAGCGCGGGAGTCCGGCGCTAAGGGGAAGCAAGGTCAAGAGCATTTACGGAGGGCGACAGTGCTTCAGCGAGCCGCCCGTCACCAGTTGGTTAAGGCAGTTGACGGGCAGGGGAAGCCGCTCGCGAGGCATGCGAGGGCGTGGCTTGCCATTCGACTCACGACGATGGCACGCCACCAAGTTCGCCAAGGGTTTGAAGCGAACAAGGTCGCGCTGGCGAAATCGGCCGACGCGGAAACGCCCGCTGAGAACCTCGACGGGTGCGAGCAACCGCCCGCGCCGGACCAGTCGCTGAAGCAAGCGGTGGCCGAGTCCGACGGCGCCGTGGCGGCAGCGCCGGACGCGACGAAGGACGAATCGACCACGCCTGAGCTCGAGAAGGCAGGAGCCGCGGAGGCGACCGCGAAGGAAGACGTCTAACCGCGAGCCGCGGTCGGACGATCTCGGTACTTGTCACCGGTTGTGTGGGGCGCGCATCATGGGTGAAGATGTCGCGTCCCGATGTTCGAAAGCTAGCGCTTGCTGCGGGCCGTCTGCTTGCTGAGCGCGGTGAGGCTGCCGATGCCGTTGCCCTCCTCTGTGCGTGGGCGGCAGAGGGCGCGCATGATGACGAAGCGTTGCTCCTTCTCACCGAGGCGCAGCGCATCGATCCGCGCTCGCTCTTGGCGCAGCAAGCATTCGAGAGGCTGTCAGGCGTGGCTGCAGCGCATGCGGAGCTTCAAGCGGCCATCGATCGTTTTTCGCTCGATACCGTAAAGAAACTTGTCGATACAAAGAGCAAACCGCAACACCGCCGGGCGCAAATCGGCTTCAACAACAACGTTCGCTACAAGGGCGCTGTCTATCACATTCAAACCGAAGACTCGGGGCCGCCTCGGGCGACCATCGTGACGCATCTTTTCGCCGATGGGGGTCGGATCATCCGTTCGGTCAAGCGCGAGTACGGAGCCGAGCTCAAACGCAACGATCTCGTCGGCTTCGTTCGCGACCTCATGAAGTTGCAGCAGCTCGAGATGGCGCTCGCGCTACGAGCTGGCGAGCTTGACCCAGCGATTGCCGGTGAAGGTGCCGGTGTGGTCGAGGTCAAAACCGAACCGCCCAAAATCGATTTACAGCGGGTAGCGAGCCACAAGCAAGAGAAGGTCGATGCCGCGGGAAAGCTTAGTGTGGCGCCGCAATCTGAGCCCACGCAGCGTAGCGCCCAGGAGGATGCTCCTCTCTTCTTTCGGCTTCACATGGTCCGCTGCCTCTGGTCGGGGCCGGCGATGTACGAGCCGCGCGGGCCCTCGGTCGTCATGGGGCGGAATGGTCAAGTATCTTTAGAAGGTGAAACCTTCTGTCACCCGAACGAGGCACGGCTCAATTGGCGTGGAGGGCGCGTCTGGCTTCAAGATGAAGAGGGCGGCTCGGGTGTTTTTTTGCGCGTGCAGAGGCCTGTGAACCTCGCGTTTGGCGATGAGTTCCTGGTCGGCGATCAGCTGCTCCGGGTCGACGCGATGCTCGAGCCCGATGACCAACCAGGCCCCGGTCCCACGTTCTTTTGCGGCTCGCCGAGGCAGCGCGCGTTCTTTCGCGTGACTCAACGGCTCGAGCGGGGAGGTGACGGTCGCTCCGCCCTCGCGCACGCGGCAACCATGACCATCGGATCGAAGCAAGCTGACTTCGTGATCGACAACGATCGGTTGATCTCCGAGACGCACTGCACGCTTACCGAAGCTGAAGGAGGCGTGATGCTGATCGATCTTGGGTCGCGCAGCGGTGTGTTCGTGCGCATCATGGGCGCGCAGGAGCTGGTGAGCGGCGATGAGATTGTGATCGGTCGAACGCGCCTGCAGCTTGAGGTGCTCGAAGGCGTGGCTTGAATGGCTGTGCCTATCGCAACGGGTTGGACCAGCGCAGTCCCGGAAAGCGGGCGAAGTCGGCGTCGTTCGAATGGATCTCCGCCTGATTCTCGATCGCGTGGGCGGCGAGCTGGATGTCGGTCGTGAGATTGCCAGCGGTCCCGACCGCGCGAACGAGTCGCAACGCGATTTCGAGATGGCGAGGGCCAGCGGAAAGGAAGCAGGCCTGAGGGGAGGCGCTCCACGACTCGACGGCCAGGCTCGCTTCATCCGCCGTCATCGGGGTCGTGTACACACGGCGGCTTGTTGACAGGCGAAGAAAACCGAAGACCGCGACACTGGTGAGTCCCACATGATGACCCCCACTCAGCGCGTTTTCCCACCATGCCCGCGCGGCGGCGTGCTGCGGGTAGGGCGTCATGTACGCGTACAGCAACAGGTTGACGTCGGGGATGATCACAAGCCCCCCGGATCGGCACACATGAGAAATTCCTCGACCTCAATTTCATCCGCAAGCTGGTTGAGCCTCGCGGGATCGTGCCCCGGTCGGAGGCTCGTTTGGTGTGGGGCTACAACGAAGGCGAACGGCCGCCGCGCATCGGCGTCCGACGACAGGCCGCGCCGAAGGGCCTCATTGACCACCTGCTTGAAGCTCTTCCGGGCGTGGTGCGTTGCCTCCTCCAGAAGGCGGGCAACGTCGGGCTCGAGGGTCAGTGTAGTCCGCATATAGGCATCATGATGTCTTACTGTGCGATGTCAAGATGTTCGCGTAATTTCCGCGCTAACGCGCGCTCACCTTTTTCTGCACCGGACGATGAAGCGGGCCCCGCACAAGAACGTCGAGGCCCCACGCGATCACCAGCCCGGTTGCGATCCCGAGCGCATCCCAAGTCAGGTCTTTCCACGAGGCCGTTCCGTTGCCGGCGGCGTCCCACACCTCCTTGCTCACGCCAGCGAGCACGCCGACGCCGGCGCCAATCAAGAGTGGCGCAACTCGGTTGTCGAAGTGAGGGGCGCTCACCCCATAGCTGGCTCCGGCGATCACCGCCGAAACGCCGAAGTGAATCCCTTTGTCTGCGCCGACCCACTTGTCAGCTTCGTCCGCGCGACTCGGTTTCGCCGCTGCGGTCGTGGCGATCAGCGTGCCGGCGGCGACGAGGCGCAGTAAGCGGTTGCGCATGGTGTGTCAGCCCACCCGTTGCGCTTCGGCACGATGCACGAAGCGCGCGTAGATCGCGAGCAGCACTGCGCATCCTGCGCCCACCGCCGCGTAGATGAGCCACATGTTGAGCGGCGCTCGTGGCCCAGTGGCCGGCAGGTAGCGCTCAATCAATCGTCCAGAAAGTTTACCACCTATCCACGCGCCAATGCCGCTCGGTACGAAGGAGAGCCCCATGTAGAGGCCTGCTTGCCCTTCGGGTGCGAACGCCGAAATATAACTGTAGTAGTTCGGTGCGAAGAACATCTCGGCCGTTGCGAACATCGCGCCTGCGATGAGCGCGCCCCAAAGCGAGGGAAGCAAGCCCATCGTGGCCATTGCGCCCGCGCCGATCAGCATCGCAAGCAGCATCGCGGTTGTGGGTCGCATGCGCTTTGATAGCTCGCCGACGCGGCCCTGAAAGAGCGCGATGACGAGTGGGTTCATGAGCCCGATGATCTCGTACGGCGCATCTTTAGAAATGTGACGTTCGAGGTACTTTGGGAACGTGAAGTAGAATTGCTCTGACATCAGAAAGAAGCCGGAGAGCGTCAAGAGTGCAGTGACGAACAGCGGATTCTTGAGCGCAACCCAGTAGCCCTTGAGCGCAGTGAGAAAGGTTGGTTTCGGTTCAGCCGATTGACTCTCGGGTTCTTTGAAGAGCCCCACGGTAAGGCCGAGCGCGATCGCGGCTGCGACAATCGAGTTCACGAGAACCGCGCTTAGACCGAACGATCGGCGCACGAGGTAGGCGCTCGACTTGCCCAGCACCGACCCGAGATTGACCATGCGGTAGAAGAGTGCGAACCCCGCCTTGCGCTCGTGGTCCTTCGTCGTGCGAACCACCGTGCCCATAATCACGGGCTTCATGAATCCGCCCGCAACGGCGGTCGCAAGCAGCGCGAGGACGACGAGCGACGGCGTCCTGACAACCGTCAAGGCGCTGTACGATGCCACGTAGCTTGCAAACGCCACGAGTAGCGAGATGCGGAACGTGATGCGGTCGGCGATGAACCCGCACACGATCGGCGCCAGTTGCGCGACAAGGCGCATGAGCCCCATCGCGTCGCCGGTCTCTACGTCACCGAGCCCGATCACATTCGTGAGGTAGCGCGAGAGTCCGACGTACATGCCGTAGAAGGCAAACCGTTCGAAGAGCTCGATACCGTTGGCAACATAGAGGAGGCGCGGGAGGCCGTTTTTTGCGGGTGGGATAGTGTCTGACATGGCGCGTCAAAGCCGTCTCGGTAGTCGGTGATGCGATGAAGGCAAGCTCCACCGTGGTAGTGCTCGACCACGATGTACAGCAAAGTGCGCGCTCTGCGGGGGCTCAGTGTGGTGGGGGTTGCAGGACTCTTTGCGGCGTGCGCAGTCGGAACGCCAGCGAGCGATCTCGATCCGCTCCAGCCGGCGGATCGGGGAACGGCACAGGCAGACGGGTCGACGACCGAAAACAACAGCGGCGAGCCCCCAGGTAACACAACGCCGGACGCGAGCCCAAAGGGTTCCGACTCGGGCGGCGCGACTGTCGACAGCGGCAAGCCTGGGTCTGCCGACAGCGGGAAGGCTGATGCGGGCGGCGTGGATGCTGGCAACTGCGCGACCGTCGCACCGAACAATTTGTGCGGCCTCATTCCACAGTGTGGATGCGCTGCAAAGCAGACTTGTGATGTTACGAATTACACTTCGGGCGCGACGAGCTGCGTCAGCTCGGGCACCTCACCGCAGGGCAACTACTGCAAGACGACCGCCGATTGCGCAACCGGGCTCACCTGCGTCGGTGGCGCGTGCCGTCCTTATTGCAGCACCGCGGGTCAAGCATGCACGGGGTCCGGCTTGGGCGACTGCATCCAGCTGACCAACACCTCGAGCCAGAACATCCCCAACGCCAAGGTTTGCACTGTGACGTGCAACCTGCTCAGCCCGACGAGCGTTTGCGGTGCGAACAACTGCACCTATTGGCAAGACCTCAAGAAGTCGGACTGCATCGAGGCGGGTAGCGCACTTGAGTACGGCGACTGCAGCGTGAACTTTTGCGCCAAGGGGCTGGTTTGCGTGCGGTCCGGGCTCTCGGACGTCTGCATGAAGTGGTGCCGCGTCGGCACGAACAGCGACTGCGGCCTCGCGCAAACGTGTCAGAACTTGCTGGGCGCCAACGCTCCCCTGATGAGCGGCACGACGTACGGTCTTTGCGATTACTGAACGTGGTCTCCGTCGAGGACTCCGTCGAAGCATCCGTCGAAGCATCCGTTGAAGAATGGGCGCGTGCGTACGTGACCTCACCGTCGCTCGCATACAAGATGGCGCCGCCAAGGCCTCCGTTGCTATTCGACAACAAAGTGGACGAATTGCCCCCACAGCCTGGAAGACCTGCTGAGCTTTCTCTCGACGAGCATCGCCTTCGCAATCTCACCGCTGCAGCTTTGCGCGATCCAAAGAAGCGTGCGTTTCTCATTCACACCTTTTGGCACCACGAGCTGCAAGCCGCGGAGTTGATGTGCTGGGCGATTCTTGCGTTCCCCGAAACGCCTGAAGCATTTCGACGTGGGCTCTTGCGCATTGCGCTCGACGAAATTCGCCACATGAGCATGTACGCGCAGCACCTTGAGTCTCTATCGTTTCACGTCGGAGCGTTCCCAGTGAACGATTGGTTCTGGACGCGCATCCCCTTGGCGAAGACGCCGAGCGCGTTCGTGTCCGCGATGAACATCGGTTTCGAAGGCGGCAATCTTGACCATGGGCTTCGCTTCGCTGAGCGCTTCGAGCAGGCAGGCGACAGCGAAGCCGCACGTATCCAGCGTACGATTGTCGAGGAAGAGATTCCCCACGTTGCGTTTGGGATGCGGTGGCTCGAGCGCTTCTGTGGCGACGCAACATTTGAGACCTGGCAAGCGAACATTGTCGCGCCGCTGTCACCGATGCTGATGCGCGGAAAGACGCTCAATCGCCGCGCGCGCGCGAAGGCAGGGCAAACCGAGGCATTCGTCAACGCGCTTGAGCATTGGTGAACCGCATGCGGCGAGCATGGGTGTTCAATCTCGATGCGGATGACGAGCTGGCGCGGTTTCCATTGCTGTACCAAAGGCCTCGCAGCGTCGAGGCGATGATCGCGGCGCGAGTGCCGATGGGTCTCTTGGCCGATGGCGACGTCGTGCTCGATGGCGCGATCGACGGGGAGTACGAATGCGCTGCGTGGTGCCCGACGCCGCTCGCCGTCAAAGAATGGCAACGGGCAGGGCTCGCCGCGCCCTTCGTGCCGTCGACCGAGATCTTGCGACGGGTGAATCATCGGGCATTTGCGTTGCCGTTTTCTCATCCAGACGTTCGCTCGCGCTGGGTTGCGAACGAGGCGCAGTGGGCCGATTGGTGCCGTGAACAAGACGCAGGGCCGTGGCTCTTCAAGCGTCCGTTCGGCTACGTGGGGCGGGGACAACGCAAACCCGGTTGGCCACTCTCACGCGAGGACCATCAGTGGGCGCTTGCGACGTTGAAGTTGGGCGATGGGTTCGTGATCGAGCGCTCTCTCACGATCGCGAAGGAGTATGCGCTGCACGGCATGCTTGAGAACGGCCGTTGCAGGTGGGGCGTCCTCACCGAGCAAGACGTGGATACGCAAGGTGTGTGGCGTGGCTCGGTAGTCTCCTTAGACTCGGGGCTTGCCTGCCAGATGCGTGACGCCTGCGAACCGCTGGTTGAGCATCTCGGCGCCTCGGGGTACTTTGGTCCGTTCGGCGTCGACGCGTACCAGTGGAAAAACGATCGCAGCGAGTTGCAAATGAACTTCGTAAGCGAACTCAACGCGCGCTACACGATGGGCTACGCGGTCGGGATGGGCGCTACTCGACAACCGTGAAGCGCG
>CAMBEV010000182.1 GCA_945865595.1 Nannocystis exedens
TCGGACAAGGGCAAGTGGGGCGAGCTGGTCGGAACGTCCCAGGGTAACGTCGTTCGCTACACGTGGAAGTCGCATCGCTACGGCGTCATCGGACCGGCTGCGACCACCGAGGGCAAGGGCTACTTCGTGTATGGGATCGGCGAGTCAAAATACCCCGAACTCAGAGGCAAGTACGGCGTGGGTGACCTCGCGCTCGAGGGCGACTGGAACTGCGTGAAGCAGGTCGGCAAGGTCCCTGACCTTCAATCGATCACCGGCAATCCAGGAACGGGTGAAATCCCCCTCATCGAAGGCCAGTAACCGATGTTCGAAGGGGCTCGCGGCTTTCAGTTTCACGAAAAGTCCATCTTCGAGTCCGGCGCGCCGGGCCGAACTGGCGTTTCATTGGCTCCGCTCGACGTCCCGGCGGTCAACCCGAAGAAGCACTTCGGGGCGTTCGCGCGAGGCGTCCCCGCTGCGCTTCCTGAGGTGAGCGAGCCCGAGGTCACGCGCCATTTCGTTCGTCTGTCGCAGTACAACTTTTCGATCGACACCCAGTTTTATCCGCTCGGCTCATGCACCATGAAGTTCAACCCGAAGGTGAACGAATGGGCGGCACGGCTTCGAGGGTTTGCGCAACTGCATCCGTACATGCCCGAATCGATGTGGCAAGGTGGACTCGAGCTCATGGCGAGGCTCGAAGATTTGCTCAGCGATATCGTCGGCATGGATCACGTGAGTTTGCAGCCAGCCGCAGGCGCGCAGGGCGAACTCGCGGGTCTGATGATGATTCGCGCGTACCACCAATCGAAGGGACGAACGCCGAAGAAGGTGCTCATCCCCGACACCGCCCACGGCACGAATCCGGCGTCGTGCGCGCTCAATGGCCTCACGGCGGTTCCATTTCCAAGTGGCGACGACGGCATCATCGATCCGGCGCGCGTCGCTGCCATGATCGACGACGATACCGCAGCGATCATGATCACCAATCCCAACACGATTGGCCTCTTCGAGCGCCACCTGCCGACGATCTCCAAGATGGTGCATGACCGGGGCGCTCTCGTTTACGGCGATGGCGCGAATTTGAACGCGCTCATGGGTCGTGCGCGGCCTGGCGATCTCGGCATCGACGTCATGCAGTTCAACTTGCACAAGACATTCACGACGCCACACGGCGGCGGCGGACCTGGTTGCGGTCCGGTCGCGTTCACGAAGGCCCTGGAACCATTTCAGCCGTCTCCCGTTATACGTCGCAGCGACGGTCCTTCGCGCTACTCGCTTGATTACAACCGGCCGCACAGCATTGGCCGCCTGCGAAGCTTCGTCGGCAACTTCGGCATGATGGTGCGCGCGTACGCGTACATTCGTGAGATGGGGGCCGAAGGGCTCAAAGCGGCGACAGACCTCGCAGTGCTCAACGCCAACTACGTGCGCGCGACGATCGGCGATGACTACCCCGCTGCTTTCGATGCATTATGCATGCATGAGGTCATCGTCTCTGACAAGCGAATCCAAAAGGAAACCGGGATCAAGACACTCGATATAGCCAAGCGGTTGATCGATTTCGGCTTTCATCCGCCGACCGTCTACTTTCCACTCGTGGTCCCCGGCGCGATGATGATCGAGCCGACCGAGACCGAATCGAAAGAGACCATTGACCAGTTCGTCGCCGCGATGAAACAGATCGCCGTTGAGGCGCGCGAGAACCCCGATAAACTTCGCGAGGCACCGACAACCACCCGCATCGCTCGCCTCGATGAGGCGCGGGCCGCCAGGAAGCCTCGCCTTCGTTGGTCGCCCCCGGTTGTAGAGGCCGAGACCGCCGCTGGCGAGTAGCGCATGCCTGTTCCCACGGCGCTTCTCGCAGATGTCCGTGTGACGGAGCCGCTCGGAAGCCTATGGCTCTCGGTGGTTGAGCAAAATCAGCCGCTCGTTCTCCTGCGCGCCGCAAAATGGCAGGGCGATTTGCACCAATTGGGTGTGCACTTGCCTCTCTTCTTGGTGCACGACGTGGGGGTCCTGCTGACGCTCCCACCGGAGCAGCGGCGCATTCACGTTCGTCCGTTTGCGCAGGGCGACCCGCGTGAACGAGAGGGGTGGACGGCGCTCCTGGCCAGGTATGCCCGCGCGATCGAGGCGATCGCGGCTTCCTATTTATGCCTCAAAGCACGTGGTTTGAACCTCGGGGACGACCTTGTGGTGGTCGTTATTGCGCGCGTATTTGCAGGTCTTAGCGATAGCGTGGGCGCCCCCGCTCCGGCCGACCTTGGCCTGCTCACGGACCTTGAGCCGCAGTTGCCGATGTTGTTTGCGCGGGTGGGACGTGAGCGTGAGAGCGCGATGATCTCACGCCTTGATGCGACCTCCCTCGGTTGGCTGACGGTGCTCGATACGCTCGACATTGACACGTTGAGGTTGCTCGGCATGCTCGGGCCACAGGCGCAGCAAGCGGGAGTGTTTGCGCAAGTTGATTTACTATCGGTGATGACAGCGCCTTCGGCGAATGACATCGTCAACTTCTCGCTCGAGCTGTTGCCGTCGGTGCTCGAGACCAAACGTTCGACGGCCGCTACTACGCGCGCAGGGGAGGGGTACGCGGGGCTCGGCACACGCGGTTCGCTCGATGCCCTCATGCTCGGTGAGTTCACGTGGGACGACGACGAGTTCGATCGCCGCGCCCTCGAGAATGAACTGCTGTATTATACACACGAACAAGCGTCCCAAGAATCGCAGCGCTTGCACTACATCGTGGTCGATGCGTCGGCGTCGATGCGTGGCGATCGCTCGGTGTTCGCGCGCGGGGTCGCAATTGCGTTGATGAAAAAGCTGCAGCTCGAAGGGGAAGAGTCGTGGTTGCGCTTCTTTGATGCGCGTCTCTACGAGGTGCAGCGCCCGGTTCGCGCGTCGCTGCCCATTGCGCACGTGCTGGGCTTCAAGGGCGAACGCGGGCGCAATGCGTCGCGGGTGTTCGCACAGCTACTCACCGATCTCGAGCTGCTGCGTGCGCGGGACAAACGGGATCCGATCGTGCACTTGATCACCCATGGTGCGCTCGCGATCCCGCGGCAAATTGTAACTGAGATTGCGCAAATTGCCAAAGTGTTCGGCGTGTTCATCATGCCGAGCGGCGGCTCGCTCGATCTCGAGTATCTCGATTTGCTCGAAGGGCACAGCGTGGTCGATTACGCCATGCTCGCCGAGAAGCATGCGCGACTCGCGGCCGCCAAAGGTGTCGTGGCGCAAGCAACCGCGAAGAAATAATTTAACGTTTCTTGCCGCGGCTGCGATGGGGGCCGAAGTTGTGATCAGGGTTGCGCACGGGGGGAGCGGTCTTCGCGAGTGCGGCTTTGACGCGTTCGATTTCGCTCCTGTATCGACCGACGAGCCGTGTACCGGTGAGATTGGCTTCAATGATCGCACGAAGATCGGGGTCCTTCGTGCGCGTCCACTTGACGAGCTGATCAAACACCGGGACGCCAAAGCGAGCCGCCAGAATGCGTGGGGTGTTGCTCATCGCATCGACGAGGTGCTTGTGCCCTGGGTAGCGGGCCGCAGCGCGCGGTGCGTTTTCGAGAAGCATGAACGCTTCTTCGAGGCGCGCTTCGATGGATTCGTAACGGTCGACGGCATGAAGAAACGGCTCGTGCGCGATTGCGAGGATTACGGCCGCTGCGTGGTGATACCCGTCCATCCACGGCTGCACATCGTCAAGGAGCTGAACTTGCCGGACGGTGCCGAGGCGAACAAGCGTTGCGACGACGGCGTCACGCACGCGAAAGCGAGGATCGTCTGCGAGCGTGTGCAAGCGGACGAGGTTCTTTTTGTATGCCTTGTCGTCTTTTGCGGCACGAGCCGCGAGCGCGTAGACGCCGCAGACGGGAAGGAACTCCCAGGCGGTGTCGCCAGGCGCTATGTTCGCGTCGAGGTTCGCGAGTTCAATGATGAACGCATCGGCACTCTTGCCCTGTGCCGCAACCACATCACCGAATCGCTCGGCAAACGGAAGGTTCGGACGCGTTCCCGGCAAACCAGACAGGCGCGCTAGCTGCTTGTAAAGCGGGTTTTTGTCACCGCCGATCGCCGCGGCGAGCTGCTTTGCAAGGTGATCGGATTCCAAGCCTAGCGCCATGAGGCTCCGCTAACACGAATGCCATCGCGCGTGGACCGGCAATGCGCGTGTTGCGCACAGGGCGCCAGGTGGCTTAGAACAGGCGTGTACTGTGCCCGTAGCTCAGTTGGATAGAGCAGCGGCCTTCTAAGCCGCGGGTCGGTGGTTCGAGTCCACCCGGGCGCGCGAAGTCTGGCGTTTTTCGGCGATCCCTTCGCGCATCCGTTGTCGGGCTCGCTCTAGGTACATTAGTACCTTTCGCTCGCCCTCCTAGGCTTCGCTCGGTTTCGCCGAAAACCGCTCAGACTTCGCCCTGGGGGGCGGGGGACGAGAGCGTGCGTTAGTTGAAATCATGAGAGCGACGTCGGGTTCCGTTGACAGGGCGGTTGTTGGGTGTATTTTGCGCCCTCCCACGCGCCCGTAGCTCAGCTGGATAGAGCACCGGTCTCCGGAACCGGTTGTCGGAAGTTCGAATCGTCCCGGGCGCGCAAGCCGAGCCTAGCGATGTCATGCCTAGCCACGTGATGCCGAGGGATGTCATGTCTAGCGACGACTTTTGGATGCGGGTCGCACTTGCTGAAGCAAGGGTTGCGGCGAGCCTGGGGGATGTACCTGTTGGGTGCGTGCTCGTAACGGCTGAAGGGCGCTACCTTTCGAGCGGCAGGAACGTCCGGGAGGCCACCCGCGATCCAATTGGACATGCCGAGGTCATCGCGCTTCAGGCGGCTCGCCACACGTTTCTCAGTTGGAGAATTGAAAACGTAACCGCATACGTTACACTTGAGCCGTGCGTCATGTGCGCCGGGGCACTCGTGAACGCGCGAGTTAGCCGAGTCGTTTTCGGCTGCCTTGATCCAAAAGCTGGCGCCACATCTTCGAAGTATGCGATCGGCCGAGACGGCAAGTTGAACCACACGTTTGAACTCACGCCGGGCGTGCGCGAGCAAGACTGTGCCGACCTGCTGAAAAATTTTTTCGCGTCAGTCCGCAAGTCGGGTCGTGCCGCGGGAAGGCGGCTCACGGGCCCATAAAATCGGGTTCAGCGAGGAGCGACTTCGTGGGGCTCGCGTCTTCGGACACTCGTATATGCACGTGGTTGGCGTGATTGCGCCAATGCGCCAGGTGCTTCGCGTCCGTGTAGAACGCCGCGTACGAAGCACTCACGTGACCGTCTTTGATCACTTGCGCTACCTGAGGGTTGACCTCGTCAATCAGCACCTGGTCAAGAAACATGTAGGTTACACGATCGGACGCGTAGAACTGACCGAAGAACCATGCGTTCGTGTACGCATCAAAGTTTGTCGCGGTTCCCTTCTTGCACGTGGTGCCCTCTGACGTCGTCTCGGTCGTGCAGTACGAGCGCCAGGCTGACTTCTTGTCGAGACCGTAGAGCGAGAGGTCAACGTCCTTGCCGCGTTGATGCGACAGGTGGCGAAGCGCTCCGACGTCGGCACCGGGGGTCTCGCCGTTCCATTGCGACACGTCCGCCACTTCGATCGCGCTGTGGCCCGTCTTGGCCATCTCACCCGCGACGTGGCGAATGAACATGACCATGTCGCGACGACCAAACTGGTACCGTGCAGGCGACCCGGTGACGCCGTAACCGTCAATTTGCTTGTCGTTTGGCAGCGGCAGTTGAAGCAGCTTTGCGCAATCCGACGTGCACTTAATTCCCTCTGAAAAGGAAGTGCGGGTCACGCCCAACGCCGCGCTCGTGAGCGCACCCGCCGAAGCGATGCGCACCCAAAAGGTCCGCGTGGCGCCTGCGTCGCGAACCGCAAGGACGCGCAAGCCGCTGCCGTCGGCTGTGGAGCCAATGCTCACTGGCGTGTTCCCCGACCAGCGATCGACCGAAACGGTGACCTTCGCAGTCGCGGGCGCAAATGTGACTTCGAACGCTACGTGCTCCGAGGGTAGGGCATCGACGCGGTACACCCAGCTCGTGGCCGTGGTGGCGAGTGTGTTGGGGCCATCCTTGGCGGGGATCTCTCCCGCAACGGTAGAAACAGGGGCAATCGTGGCGAGAGCCGCATCGGCAGGCGAATCGCTGGTCGAGCCGTCGGTCGCTGATCCCTCAGCGTCAAGCGCGCTACCCCCATCGTACGCCGTGTCACCAACATTTGAAACCGACGAAGTTTCATTTCCACTGCAAGCCGCGATGGCGAGTCCGCAGCTCATCCACAGCCATGTCAAACATCGGTTCATTTTAGCGTACCCATCCAATCGAGGAGCCTGAGGGATGGCATTTGTCTCAAGCCCACGCAAGCCCGTCACTTCTGTTGATACGTTTTTGCGACCATGCCGATGTTGGTTTTCGAATCGCCACCAAGCCCCGGCGAAATCGTCGTCGACGTCACCGTGGGTGCAGCCCCTCGGTAGACGATGCCAATCGACGGCCCGCCGCCACCGTGGCCGCCTTTGCCCCCGGCGCCACCCTTGCCACCTGCAGCACCGCTTCCGGCGCTCGACCAGCCACTCGCCCCTTTGCCACCGGCGGTGCCCTGACCTCCACCCTTGCCCTCACCCGCAGCGCCACCGGCGCTCGCCGTGAGCTCGCTCGTCTCGATGTGCACCGCGCCGTCGATCACGAGGAGCGCAACGCTCGCGCCGCCGCCACCGCCGCCCGTACCCCCGGAGCCCGCGCAACCGCCGGCCCCACCGCTGGAGCCTGTGGGTCCCAGCCAAAGCGAGTTGCTGCTCAGCTGGGTGTCAGCCACAAGATAGTTAATCGCCGTCGCGTGACTGTTCGACGCTGCTCCGCCCCCACCGCCTTGGCCCGGCGTGGCGTCACCTCCGTGGGTGCCATCGGCGGCTAGATATGCCTCGCTGAATGTGCCGATGTTCGCGCCATCCTTGCCGTCAGCACCTGACGACCCGTCTGCGCCCGCTACGGCAAGCCCACCCGATATCGTTCCACCGCTTGACGTTTGGGTCGTTGCGCCGCCGCCGGAGTCGGCCGCGAGCACAGCCTTGACCGCACACGTTCCCGTGCAGTCAGTGCGGAAGATCGCGGGCGCGCCACCCGTCCCTCCGGAGCCACCGTTTAAGTTTGGCAGCGCGGTGCTGCTACCCGGCATGTAACAGGTGCTCACGCCCCCAGCCTTGGCCGCTCGTTTCGAGGTGCAGTCCCCATAAGTGGGGCACGACTCAGGCGCCGGATTGCACGACGCACATATCGCGCCGAGCGCGTAAATCGATCCGTCGATGTTCGTTTTTTGGTCAGGCTGCACGCCCGCCGTACCGACCTTGCCAACGCCCCCGCGGCCCGCAAGCAGTGCGGCGTTGACCAGTGACAATCCCGACGCACGAATTGCGCGCATGCCAAACGAGCTGCCTCCGTCCGCAGTAGCGTC
>CAMBEV010000183.1 GCA_945865595.1 Nannocystis exedens
CGCGAGCTTCTTGCTGCGTTCGGCGATGTCAAAAATCGTGTCGTAAATACGCAAGGTGTTTTCGCGCGCCTTCTTCTCGTCGTAACCGAGAACCTCTTGCGCAACGTTGACGAGGCCGCCCGCGTTGATTGCGTAGTCGGGCGCATAGAGAATGCCGCGGGCGTGCAGGTCGTCGCCGTGCCTTGGTTCAGCAAGTTGATTATTCGCCGCACCGGCCACGATGCTCGCCTTGAGCCCTGCAATCGTCTTGTCGTTGAGCGCGGACCCAAGCGCGCACGGAGCAAACACGTCACACGCCACCGTGAAAATTGCGTCGAGCGCGACGACCTTTGCGCCGAACTCGCGGTGGGCACGTTCGGCCTTAAGCGGATCGACGTCCGCAACCGTGATCGTCGCCCCGGCCGCGTGGAGCTCCTTGCAAAGGTAGTAACCCACGTGTCCGACGCCCTGAACCGCGACGTGGATACCTTGCAGGCTGTCTTTGCCCAACTTGTAACGCACACACGCTTCAATCCCCCGGCGTACGCCGAGCGCAGTGAATGGCGAAGGATCGCCTGAACCTCCGGCCGACACATCAACGCCTGTCACCCACTTGGTCATTGTGCGGATGA
The DNA here is from genome assembly GCA_945865595.1 of Nannocystis exedens. Classification (GTDB taxonomy): domain Bacteria; phylum Myxococcota_A; class Polyangia; order Polyangiales; family Polyangiaceae; genus JAHFDX01. The sequence goes on from CAMBEV010000183.1 coordinate 612, forward strand.
CCTCCATGTCTTCGAGGCCGGTGCCGCTGTCTTCGGCGGTGATGTAGTGTCCGCGCAGATCGTCAATAAACTTGCCGAATGCACGAAACAGCGCCACGCGGTCGAAGTGTCCTTTGGGACGAATGATCACGCTCTTGCCACCACCGTGGGCGAGTCCCGCCAGAGCGGCTTTGTACGTCATGCCGCGCGCGAGTCGAAGCGCATCGACGATCGCTGCGTCGTCGTCCTCGTACTCGATGAAGCGACAGCCGCCGAGCGCCGGACCCAGCCGCGAATCGTGCACAGCAACGATGGCTTTGAGGCCGGTTGCCTTGTCGTTCTTAAGGTGAACTTCGCCGAAGTCGTACGCGGACAGAGAGCCAAAGAGGTCCATGGGGAAGCTCGCAGCTAAGATGTGAACGGCGGGTCAATCGTTGGGGTCGTCGTGATGCGCGGTCTTCGGGGCTTCTTTCGCCGCATCGGCGCCGGCGTCCGCGATGACTTTTTGGAACTTGTCCTTGCCCGCTGTCGCCCATGCCGCGGCACTCTTGCCCACGACGAACACGACCGTGCTTCCGTCCTTCTTGGCGTAGCGCGCATCGCCCGAAGAGACCTTGCCGACATTGAGCAGGTATTTCCCGGCGTTGTCTTTGAGCGTGATGGTGACCGTACCTTCAGCCACCGCGAGACCGGTGTCGGCGTCCGCTTTGCCGTCGGCGAAGTCATCGGCGCTGAGCGATTTGTAATCGAGCAAGAGATCTTTCACTTTGCTCTCGTCGAAGCGATCGATCGGCGCGCCCTTGATCGTGCCCGCCCAACCTTTGTCGCCCTTGGTGAACGAGAAGTCGCCGTTCTTGTTCTTGATGGCGACCTGGATGGCGTTGTCGTTCTCAAACTTGAAGATCTCTTTTTCGCGCCAGTCTTTGGCTTCCTTCGCGAACAGGTAACGAGAGAGTCCCTTGGCTTTGAAAACGTCGTTCGGCTTGCCATCGACTTGCAAGAGGCTCTCGCCCATGAAGAGGTCGGCCTTCTTCTCGGCACCCTTGAAGGCGACGACGTGAAGCACCTGGTCATCGTCAAGATGCTTTGCTTTCTTGACCGTGTCGTCGATCTTGAGATCGACGCGTTCGTTGATCTTCAGCTCTTTCAGGTTCGAGAGGATGCCTTTGACTGCCTCTTGATTGGCGAGCGCGGTGACGGGCTTGGTGAGCTCCCACTTGTCGCCCTTTTTCTCGAGGACGATCTCGTCTTTCTTGCCGTCTTTGATCGTGATCTTGTCGACGTCGTCGCCCACCGAGAATTTCGGTAAGTCAGCGACCACGACGGGCCTGCCGACCTGTTGCTGCTCTTTGTAATTGTTGTACGCGACGAACGAGAGCGCAGCTGTGGCGACCACGCCTCCGAGGATGAGCGCTTGGCGATTCATGGCAATTCTCCTGATCGAAACTTGAAAGGCTTGAAGATGAGTGGCCCGCTTACGCCAAAATGACCTTCGTGCGCGAGTAGACGCGCAGCTGCCAGCGAATGAGGCCGAGCAGCACGAACAAGAGCGGCACACCGATGATCAGCGACCACTGGATGGTCGTCTGGCGCGACTTGTGCGACTCGCGAATTTCGTCGAACTTCTTTTTGATCGCGTCATCGGTGTCCTCGAGGCTCGGCTTGTAGCTGTCGCCGAACGAGAGTGCGGGTTCGGCTACGATCTTGCCGGACACTGCGATGAGGTCAGTGTCACCACTCATCCACATCAAGGTGTTCTTGAGGGTGAGAATGGTGTTGGTGAGGTACTGCTGCGCGTAGGGGCCGGCGAGCATCTCGAGCTTCTTGTCGCCACCTCCGCCCATGGCGGCGAACTGCGGGCCGTACTGGCTCATGTCTTGGCCGGCTCCAGCGCGCGCCAGTGGATTCGTCAAGAATTGTGACGATGCGAGCACGAGGACGCGGGCTGGCTTTGCGCTCTCGCCTGGTGCTGTGACACCTTGAGCGTCGCCGCCCACGAATGCGCTCTTGACCTTGTCGCCTTCAAGCGCGGCGCCGACGATGTGCTGTGCCCATGATGGCTTGTCGCTCTTCTTGGGTTGGTACTTGTCGAGTTCGACCGGCTCTGTCACCGCGAGAGCGGAATCGCTCGTGCGAACCACGGCGCGAAGGTTCGTGCCCGGCTGCTTTGCGTTGTCGAGCGAGAGCGATGAGAGCATTGGGAGCGCGAGCGGCTGCAAGCGGAAAAACGCGGGGAACGAGACATCGAGCAGCCGCGTGTTTTTCTCGAACGCCGGATGGTCAAGCGACTGAAGCACGTACCAGAGACGCGCTTGCGCGGGGCCGCCCTGGGTCATCACGGGGAACTGAATGGGCGAACGGTAATCGAAAAGAACGTTCTTCTCGAGCTTGATGCCGTAGCCGACAAGAAGCTTCTCGAGGCCCCACGAGTTGAGCGTGACGGCCATCGTTGCGTCGCCCTGCTTGGTGTTCACGGCGCTCGCAAAGACGGCGAGGCTCTTGCCCTTCATCACGAACTGGTCGATGCGGCGGAGCTCCTTCTCGGTGTACTCCTTGCCTGGCTGCGTGATGATGAGACCGTCGAGAGCATCGTCGATTTCGGACTCGCCGCCCTTAAGGTCAACATCCTTGACTTCGTAGCTCTTGAAGTGCTGCGACATGATCGCCTGCAGCGACGGCTTGCCTTGGCCGCCACCAGGCACGAGGTGCGTGTCGCTGAGCTTGAGCTCATCTTTGCCCGAGACCACGCCGATTTTGTGCGAGATCTTTTCGCCCCTGTCGCGAAGCTCTTGGATCTTGGTGGAGATCCAGAACTCGAGGCCGTCGCTGTGGCCAGGCTGAAGCTGCGGAATCGTGTCCTTGTCGTCGCCGTAGTGAATGACCATGCCCATGTAGCCGGTCGACGACGACTGCGTGGTGTCGGTCTTGCTGCCGATGTTGAATTCCATCTCGGCGAGGGGGCCGCCTGGAGCGCCTTCGCCCGCTTCCTTCGCCTTCTTCTTTGAGTCTTCGTCCTTGGTCTCGATGATCTCAAAAGCGAACTTGTCGCCGCCGAGTTGCTTGTACTGCTTGAGCAAGTCGGTGAGGTCGCCCACGAACGTGTTGAGGATCGGGAGACCCTTGGTCACGAAGACCTCGATCTTGATCTTCTGCGTCGTCTCCTTGGCGGTGAGCAGGTTGCCCGTGCCCTTTGACACGGTGTAGCGCTGGTTCGCCGTCATGTCCTTCGGCTGGTAGCGACCGATGGCGGTGATGGCGTTGGTCGCGCCGAAGACGCCGACGGTGACGAGAAGAAGGATGAGGCTCTCGACTTGAGCTTTGGTGCGTTTGTTGTCACTCATGGGGATACCTCAGGACCACTTGCGGCTCTCGAGAGAGCGGAACGAGGCGACCAAGAAGATGATCGCGATAGAGAGGAAGTAGACGACCGCGCGAATGTCGATTTGACCTCGGGCGAACGGCTGAAAACGGGTAAGGAAACTGACGAACGCCAGCACGTCGCCGCCCCAACCGGGAATGCTCTCGACGGCCCAACCGAGTGCGGTGAGACCGACGAGGCTGAACGACGTGATGAAGAACGCGACGATCTGGTTCTCGGTGATGCTCGAGAAGAAAAGGCCCACGCTCACGGACGCAAAGGAGAGCAAGAGCGCGCCCAGGTAGCCCGACCAGACCGGACCCCAATCAAGGACGCCGAGCTTCCAGGGCCACACGAACATCGCGACCGGATAGAGCAGCGAGCCGACGAGGAGCACGAGCACCAGCGACATCGCGCCGATGTACTTGCCGAGGATCACTTCGCTGTCGCGGACGGGAAGCGTGATGAGCAACTCGAGCGTGCCCGAACGCTTCTCTTCGGCGATCGACCGCATGGTCACGCCTGGAGCGACGATACCTGTGATCATCCACGGTAACATTTCGAACATGCGCACCATCGTGGCGCGGTCGGTCTTCCAAAACGACGCGTCGCCGGCAAACATCCACCCGCCGACAGCGAGCAGCGTGATGCCGATCACGACGTAGGCCGTGAGCGAGTCGAAGTAGGAGCGCACTTCGCGCCCCGCGATCGTCACGACGTTTGCGAAGAACGAAGGCTTGGTGAGCGCGCGCGAAGGGGTAGCGGGAGCAGGCACACTGGTGTGTGTGCTGTCAGGCGCCTCGAGAAGGTCTGTGTTGGTTTCTGTTGTCATGATTGCACTCATTTAGGCTCGGGCCGCGGGAGCTGCGGTGTCGTCATCGTCTTCTTCGTCATCTTCATCCTCGTCGTCGTCCTCGGCTGAGGGGGCGCCGAGTTTGCGGTTGCGGCGCGCATCGCCGACCGTGAGCGCGCGGAACACGTCTTCGAGCGTTTGGGAATCGCGGCGAAGTTCGAGCAGCATCCAGCCCTTTTGCAACACGAGCTGCGAGATTTGCGGACGAAGGTCAGAGTCGTCGGCGCCCGACACTTCGAACGTCATCGACTTGCCTTGCGAAGGCTTTTGCTCGACCGTTGCAACGCCACTCACTGCAGCGAGCGCCTCTGACACGTCGCTCGCGCGAAGTGCACCCTTGGGATCTTCGATGGTGAGCGTGTAGCGCACCTTACCCGAGCGCCCACGAAGCTCGCCGAGCATGCCATCGGCAACGACGCGACCACGCGACACGATGATCGCGCGACCACATGCCGATTCAACCTCGGACAAGTTGTGGGTCGAGAGGAGCACCGTGCGATCGCGGCCGATTTGCTTCAAGTAGTCGAGGAACTCGGCCTTCTCGTTCGGGTCGAGGTCGCTGGTCGGCTCGTCGAGAATGAGAATCGGTGGATCGTGAATGAGCGCCTGCGCAAGGCCGACGCGCTGGCGATAGCCGTGCGACAGCTGGCGGATCTCTTTGCCGAGCACTTGGGCAAGACCGCACACTTCGACGACGGTCTTTGCGCGCTTCATGAACGTGCTGCGGTCGAGCTGCCTCAGGCTGGCGGCGAAGCGCAGGTACTCGAACACGCTGAGCTCTGTGTAAAGCGGAGCGCGCTGCGGCAAGTAGCCAAGGTTTTGGCGAACCTCGAGCGAGCTGTCGAAGATGTCGAGGCCGTTGAGCTTCGCTGTGCCCGCAGACGGAGCCAGGAAGCACGTGAGGATGCGCATGGTGGTCGATTTGCCGGCGCCGTTCGGGCCAAGAAATCCTACGACCTCGCCACGCCGAACCTCAAAGCTCACTTTGTCGAGCGCGCGAAAGGTGCCGTACACCTTTGACAGCTCGCTCGCGGCAATCATGACGTCGTTGCTCATGCGTCTTGTCTCTCCGGAAAAAATTCGTGGGCACCCACCTTGAGTGCCCGGGTTAGCGGCGCCGCATCGTAGTGAGGTCGCCCGAGGTGTCAACGGCAGCGGAGAACCAATGCGTGAACGAAGCTATTCCAATGGCTTTCACGTTGTTTTGCGCACCCAGCGAACCTATGACGAGCGCATGATCGGACACCCGAGGCGCAAACCGCCTGTAAAAAGGCTGGTTCCGTTCGAGTTTGTTCTCGAGGAACTCGCGCCGCTCGGCGTTGCGACTCGGCCGATGTTCGGCTGCGTCGGCGTGTACCTGGACGACCGGATGGTGCTCGTGTTGCGCGATCGCCAAGACGAACCCGGCGACAACGGCGTGTGGGTTGCTTTCGAAGCACCGCATGGTCCCGCGCTCAAGAAAGAGTTTCCTGCGCTGCGAGCCATCACAGTGCTGGGGGGTGCGAGCGGCTGGCTCAACCTTCCGAAAGACCACGGCGACTTCGAGGAGCTGGCGCTCAAGGTCTGCGCGCTGCTTGCAAAAGGTGACACGCGCATCGGCAAGAAGACCGGCGCGAGCATTCGCCGCTGACTAAGGACGCATGAACTTCAGCCTGCGCCGGGCGGGCTGACTGCCCGTGTCGAGAACGTAAAGACCGTTGTCGATCGATTGGACGATCGGTTCGAACGGAGGCTCGGCGCTGAGCGCGAACACTTGGGGGGCAGCGTGCCCTGGGCCGATGCGTTCAAGCGTCAGGTTCTGGCCGCCGCGCACAACCCAAAGGCTGTGGTCATCGGCAAGCGCCTCCCCCACTGTGGCCGAGCTCACCACGATGGCGGGCCTACCGACCACACCCGTTGCGCGATCGAGGGGCACGGTCCATGCGCCATACGCGCCACCGTCTGTGGCACCGAGATTCCCCACGGGCCGTTCGACCCACACGAGTGAAAGCGTGTCACCGTCGAGACGAAAGTGTGGTGCGTACGAATCTGTCACGGTCGCCGCTACTTTTGAAGGCGCGACCAGGGTCGAAAAATGTGAATCGATCGCTGCACGGTAGACGTCGCGATCGGACTCGCCCGTAGACTCACCGCTGGACTCACCGTGGGCTGTCCACGCGAGCCACACCCGGCCTGCATCGAGACGGACCGTAAGCGCATCGACGTCGCCAGATTCCACCAATCGCTGCTCGATCGCGACGCGCCGAAATCGCGCGTTGAGCGCCATTGCGTATATCTCGCCGTGCTTGTGACGTGCGTCGATCCAAGAAAGTAACCACTTGCGCTCACTTTTGGGATCGTCAACCAGCCGAACCAATGCCACATGCGTCTTGTCGCCAACCGAGGGCGCAAGTCTCACGTCGCGAAGCACTCGCCCGTCTTTGGTCACCCGCATCAAACGCAATGCCGACGCGTTTCGATCGCTCTCGACCCACACAAGCACGAGCGATCCGTCGGGCTCCCGGGCCATCGCGATCTGTCCGGTCGGCGAGGCGCCTGTCGCAATCTTATGCGTGCGTCGCGGCGACCACACGTCGAGCACAACATCGAGCCCACGCGTGCGCTTCGAAGGGCGTTCGACC
>CAMBEV010000184.1 GCA_945865595.1 Nannocystis exedens
TGCCACCGCGTGTACGGGGGTGGGGATCGCCGGCTAGTACTCGAGCGCTACGTGGCTAAAAGAACAACACCTTCAGACGTGCGCAGAAACGCCTGCAGCAAGCATCGTGAGTCACGGTGAGACGATTCCGTTCTCCTCCGTGTCCTGCTGCTGCGTGATGCCGTAGAGCGACAGCGTCAGCCTGAGCGCAACCGAAAAGGCTCACTGTGCATTCGCGAGCGTTGGCTCAACGAACACGTCGAGATCGAGCGTCGCTCTCGGGCGCCCTGCCGCCGCGAGCGCGTGCGCTCCGACGATGAGAAACCTCACGTCGTGAGACAACAGCAAGTTGATAAACTCGCTCCAGTCGGGAGGTATTTTCATCGGCGTCAGTCATTGGGAAACGTCAATTAGCTGAACCATCGTCGCGCAACGGCTTCGTCGGTGGTTCGGGTTCGTTTGCCTCGTCCTCGCCCTCTTCGGCGTCCTTGCAGCAACGGAACCCTGTCGAATAGTCGTGATATGCGAACTCGTGGGCGGTCGTGCGGTACATGCAACCGTCGCCGTTGATCTGCACGTCGAGGTAGTAGCCACCTTGAAACGTGCCGTTCGGGTCGCTCGTCCACTCGTGCAGGTTGCCCACCATGTCGTGGACGCCGTAGTCGTTGACGCAACCGTCGAACTCGCCGCTTTTCGCGACGGTGCCGTCCCACCGATTGAGGCGGGGGTCGTTCATCTCGTCCATGCCGACCAGCGTCCAGCTCTTGTTCACCTCTGGGTAGAAGTGAAGCATGGGGCTCTTGCCTTGATCGTTGCACTGCCTGGCTACGCGCGCCGTACCGTAACTCCACGCTGCGCCCTGCGAGCCGCCGCACGCTTTGCGCCACTCAACGGGCTTGCACAAGCGCTTGCCGGCGTTCTCGCAAGCGACCTTCGCCATTGCACCTGAAATGGAACTCTGCGGGTACACATTCGGACGACTCACCGCGACGAACATGCGCTCTTCTGGAACCGCCGACGCGGGCCAGTCTCTCTCGCTGCCATCGTCGCCGCGTTCAACCAACGAACCTTCGTAACGATCGACGCAGTAACGGTTGTCGATGTTGGCCATGTCCACGGGGCACCGTGCGTTCGACAGCACCGCGGGCAGCTCTCCCTCATTGACGTAGAACTCGCGGGCGGGCGGAGAGTATCCGCTCGCAAACGGAACACGTCGATGGCGAGAGCGCTTGGGCGTCAGCTTGAACGCCGCCATCCGGTCGAGCTTGCTTTTCGCGTTTTTTCGCTTTTTCGCGGCCGTGGTCGCTTTTGACGGCGCTTTCTTTCGTTTGGCCTGCGCCTGGCCGGTCTTTCTCTTTGCGGAAATGGTGGAAGAAGCGCCGCGCGCATCGACGGACGAAGGAGCCCCGATCGTGATGCTGGCGACCACGAAAACCGCTAGCCCAGCCGTAACGACGTGACGAATCCTAACCACGGGGCCTCGTTATAGCACGCATATCCTTAACCTTTTTTCGTCGGATCTTTCCACGGATCGCGCACTGGCGGCTGCCCGCCTTGCCACTTGTCGTTGCGCTTGACCTGCCTTGGCGCGCGCGGATCGGTCGGCTTGCCGTCGGGCTCTGCGCAGCAACGGAAGCTCAGGTAATAGTAAGCGAAACCTTCGTTGTGCGTGTAAATCTTGGGGCGGCACTGGTTGCGCACGCCGAAACGCCACGGCCCGCCAGTCGTCACGTTGTCGTACTTCGCGTACGTCTCTTCGGAGGCCGCGAGCTCGTCGGCGTTGCCCGGCATGTCGTGGACGCCGTAGTCGCTCACACACTTGGGCTGTGAACCGCTGGGCTTGCCCTGCCAGAGGCGTTCGATCTCGGGCAACGCGACGGCCTTGTCCTTCGAGGCGAATTTGTAGAAGGCGATCCCCTTCTTGTCCTTTCCTTCCGCAGCAGGTTCGACGCCGCCTTGGTCACCCTGGCAGATCGTGGGGTCGCGATCGTAACCGTACGGGTACGGTTTCATGTCGGGCCCTTCGCACGACATCGTCCACTCGCGCTCTGTGCACACGCGCTTGCCCGCATCGGCGCAAAGCCGCTGCGCTTGGGGAAAATTGTTCATGACGTGCGGCCGCTCGCCCTCTTTGTTGGGCCACTCGTACTTGTCGACACAGAAGCGCTTGTGAATCTTTTGGCCGACGCACTTCGACGGTGGCTCGAACTCGAGGCAGATCGTCTTGTCGTTCCACTTCGCGTACCAGCTCTTGCCGCCTTTGCACTTCTGCTCGACCTTCGTGCAGTAGTCGCCGTCAATGAGCACCATGTTCGAAGGGCATGCCCCAGCGACGGTGGCTTCGGTGACTTTTGGCGTCGTCGCAGGCGCAGTGCTCGACGGAGCGGGAACGCCTATCGAAGTGCTTTGCCTAGCGGCGGGCGCAGCGTCTTGTGGAGGCACGCCCTTGTCCGACGTGCTCGACGTGCAAGCCGCGATCGAGAGACCCGTAACGAGAACAGAAATTGCGAAAATCCGTTTCACGGGGCTCGCTTACGCGACAAACGTGACCGCGACAACCTTGGGCTCTTATGCTCGCGAGGTTCGATGGGCGCACGTTCGGGGACACTAATTGTCACATTCGCAGTGCTCTTTAGCGCCGCCCCATACGCGCACGCCGCCCTCAAGCCGACGGTCACGCTCACCGAGGCACAGGTCAAAGGAGCGACGCCACAGTGCGCTGCCGATCAGGTGCTCGTCGAGGGCGACTACTGCCCCGAGGTCGCCCAACGGTGCATGCGATGGCGCGATCCGCACGCAGTCGTGAAGCTTCAATGCGAAGAGTTTGCACCGTCGAGTCGCTGCTTTGGCAAGACGATCCACCAGAAATTCTGCATCGATCGTTACGAATGGCCCAACAAGAAGGGCGCGACTCCCTGGGTCGCGGTCGATTGGTACCAGGCGCAAAACCATTGCTACGAGGCTGGCAAACGCTTGTGTATCGATCGCGAATGGGCACTCGCGTGCGAAGGTCAAGAACGTTTACCATACCCCTACGGCCACACGCGCAACAACGATGCATGCAACATGGACATGCGCTGGCGAACGGTCGACTTTGAAGCGTATGCCGACCCAAAACACCGAATGGAAGAGATCAAGAAACTTGACCAACGAGAGACTGCCGGAGCGCGGCCGTCCTGCCTCTCTCCGTTTGGGGTGTACGACATGGCTGGAAACGTCGATGAATGGGTGATCAACGAGAGGGGGAAGCCCTTCAAGAGCGCCCTAAAAGGCGGCTACTGGGGACCTGTGCGCGCTCGCTGCCGTCCGATGACGATCATTCACGAAGAGGTATTTCACTTCTACCAGGTCGGCTTTCGGTGCTGCGGAGACGTACCAGGCGTGAAGCGCCCACCCAAGGTGAAGGGCGTTACGGTGAGGCACTGGGCAGCGCCCGAACCTTCACGCGAATCCGAACGTTCTCCGAAAGGTAGCGGTCGATAGGCACAATGGTGCGTTGATACTGCGTGAAGGTTGCAGGCTGACGATCGCTCGACGTCGGGCGCAATGTGTCCACCGCAAAGGCCGGCAACCGCTGCGACACATGACCGCGCATCGCGACGGCAGCGCCGGGAAGAGCGATCTGAACAACGGCCGTACGCGCCGGAGCGACGCGCTTCGACATCGCGGCGAGCAGCTCGTCGACGCTCTCAGGCCGCGCGCTCTCAGCGACAAGAGCGTACCCAGGAACGATTTCAATCTCGACGTCGCGCCCCGCAAGCTCGATCGGAATTTTCGCCTCAAACACGCGGGTAGTTTCAGGTCCATAAAGGGGCTGCAGACGCACACGAACACGCGCCGTTCCACCCGGGTCCACGATAGGGTCGACGAGTTCCACGCCCTTGATACTGTCGATATCGGAGGTGCGCTTGACGTTGAGCACCGCCTCAATGCGATCGACGTGCACTTCTTCCCATGGGTTGTTCAGCACCGCCCCAATGGTGCGAACGAACTGCGACTCCCAGGACCAGTACTTCGCTTCGTGGTATTGGTTGCCTCGACTGAACCCGATGTCTTCCATCACGACCTTGCCATGCCCGCGCACATGCATCTCGTATTGCAAAGACCAGGTGATGTCGCGCCGCTCGGCAACGGTTGACTCAATCGCTCCCACAAGCACCGCCGCCGAGAGGCCTGCGGTCATCAACTTGTCTTCGGCGAGCTCAACGTTCCACTCGTTCTTAGGCGACTCGTTGATGCCTGTGATGCGAATCTTCAGCGGGATCGTCGGCGCCGTCTTGGTCTCGTCGACAACAATCGCACTCTGCCGATCTTGAACGAGCGCACCGAGTGGCCTCGCCGCTTCACCGATCTTCGAGGAGTGCTCCGCGCTCGCATAAATCCAGTGGACACGACCGATGCACGCCGGCAGCGCGACGTCGCCCCCTCCCATCATCGGGTGACCGAATCCCGCCGCGCGCGTGCCTTCTACGAACGTGGTTGTGCCGAGGCCCATGAGCGAGACGTCGCCACGCGCCATCTGCACGCCCACAGCTCCACCGTTTTCGTAGTGCAGCGGCGCATCACCCGCCGCGCCCGTCCCACCGCCTCCGCCTTGCTTGGGTACGAGACCGAGAGGCTCGAACATTTGACGCGCCATCTCAAAACCACGCGGAGTGAGACCCGAGATGCTGATCGGCGTCGCCAGCCGCGTCGCGTGGCCCTGCGTTTGTTGAGGCGCCGTCTGCGCCAATCGTACCTTCAACTGATCGATATGCGTCCGCAAATCGTAACTGCCGATGTCACCTTCAAAGGACGTCAAGGTTGACGTCGGACGCCTCTTATCGACTCGAGCCCTTTCAAGCGGCTGAAGCGGGAAGAAGCCCGGGCCCGTGGGCCGACGTAGCTCGTGGAGCATCGGCGCGATCGGCGTGACGCCAGCGACAGGCTCAACCGGGAACCCGCTCCAGCTGTAGGCGTACGCCCCGGCGAGCCGGCCGTCGAGATAGATGGGGCTGCCGCTCATACCTTGTACGTTCTTCGTGATGTCGAGTCGTGGATGCGGCGTCCTCACTAAGATGAGCGCCTGGCTCGGCAAGAAATTGTTGAGCACGCCGATCACTTCCACGTCGAAGCGCTCAGGCTTGGTGCCCTTGAAGACCGTAAGGCCGTAGCCCTTCATCCCCTCTTTGATTTCGGCGGCCCCGATGAATTGTCCCTTGGCGGAGGTCTCGGCGATAGGAAAGATCGCTGACAATCCGCCAAGCACGCCCAAAACGCTAAAAGCGAGGATGCTGTGCCGCACGGATCGAGCCTATCATGCGGCGACATGAACGCGGCGTGGTGGATGCTCGGGGCGCTTGCCGTATTGGCGATCGCCTACCGTTACTACTCCGCGTTCATCGCCACGAAGGTGCTCGTACTCGACCCGGCGCGCGTCACGCCGGCGCATGCGTACAACGACGGGCACAACTTTCATCCGACCCACCGGTGGGTGCTCTTCGGCCATCACTTCGCGGCAATCACCGGCGCAGGGCCGCTGATTGGTCCAGTGCTCGCGGCGCAGTTCGGGTTCTACCCAGGCTTCTTCTGGATCCTTTTCGGTGTCGTGTTCGCAGGCGCCGTACACGACTTCGTCATTCTCGTCGCGAGCGTGCGCCGCGGCGGTCGATCCCTCGCTGTGATCGCGCGCGAAGAGCTCGGCCCTACGCTTGGGCTTGTCACCTCGGTCGCGATTTTGTTCATCGTCGTGATCGCGCTGGCGGGCCTCGGCAACGTGGTCGTCGGCGCGCTCGCGGAAAGTCCTTGGGGCGTGTTCACCGTCGGATGTTCCATCCCGATCGCACTTGCGATGGGCGGATACATTTATGGCGTTCGTAAAGGATCGGTACAAGGCATCCGTGAGGCGACCGCCTTCGGCGTGATCCTGCTTCTCGCTGCGTTGGTGTACGGCAAGCACATCGCTGAAGCGCCGATCGGCGCGTACTTGCGACTCTCTAAGGCCACGATCACCCTCGCCATGGCTGTCTATGGGTTCACCGCAAGCGTGCTTCCGGTGTGGCTCCTGCTGTGCCCGCGTGACTATCTCTCGAGCTACCTTAAGCTTGGCACGATCGCGCTACTCGTCATCGGCATCCTAGTTGTCGCGCCGAAGATCCAGATGCCCGGGGTCACGGCGTTCATTCACGGTGGAGGACCGATCATCAAGGGTCCGCTGTTCCCGTTCGTGTTCATCACGATCGCGTGCGGCGCGATCAGCGGATTCCACTCGCTTGTAGCCACTGGCACGACGCCCAAGATGATAGACAATGAAGTTGACTGTCGACCAATCGGCTATGGCGCCATGCTCTTTGAAGGGCTCGTCGGCATCACAGCGCTCATTGCCGCGTGTGTGATGCCACCCGAAGATTACGTCGCCATCAACACGGATCCCGAGATTGCGATCATCGCCGACAGCAAGGGCACCGGACTCGCTCACACGGTGGACGAGCTGAAGAGCGCGAACGCATTTGTAACAGACAAAGATCGCGATCGTCTCAAGCTTGCACCTGGCGCGTCACTCGAAAGCATCGCCACGAAAAAAATAGCGGCCTCGCGCGCGCTCGCACTTTCCAACGGGCTCTTGCACGCACTCGGCTACCACGCCGATCCCAACGGGACGCAGGCCACTTCGCTCGAGGACGCTGACTTCGCCAGGCTAGGCCTTCAGGTGAAGGACCTTCCTGCACTTTCGAAGAGTGCCGGCGAAGTGGTCGCCGCACGAACTGGCGGGGGCGTGTCACTGGCGATCGGAATGGCGCGCGTATTTTCGGGCATGCCGGGCATGAGCACGCTCCTCGCCTACTGGTACCACTTCGCCATCATGTTCGAGGCGCTGTTCATCTTGACCACGATCGACACAGGCACACGCATCGGTCGATTCTTGATGCAAGAGTTCATGGGTCGTTTCGCGCCGTCGCTCGGCAGGTCCACAAGTCGCGCCGGAGGCATCATCGCGACGCTACTCATCGTGAGCGGCTGGACGTACTTCATTCTCACGGGCACCATTTCGACGATCTGGCCAATGTTCGGCATCGCGAATCAGCTTCTCGCATGCGCGGCACTCTGCATCGCGACCACGATCCTGCTGCGCGAGTCGACCAAAATGGCCTACGCGCTGATCACGTTCGTGCCGCTATTGTTCATCGGCACAACAACGTTCACAGCCGGCGTCCGCAGCATTACGGGCATCTACTTGCCCATGGCACGCGACGCGGCGAAGCAAACAACGGGAATCGTCAACTTACTTGTCACATCGATTCTCATCGCATGCGTGCTCGCGATCATCGTCGGTAGCGCACTTCGCTGGGTCCACATCTACCGCGAGCGGTCGCTCCAAGCGGAGGCATCGTGATGGTGCTGCGTCTTGTCGCCGCACTCGCGCTCATCACGTGGCTCGGC
>CAMBEV010000185.1 GCA_945865595.1 Nannocystis exedens
GCCAGCGCGATCAACGATCAAGTCGTATCCCTCTTGCGAGGCGAGGCGCTTGATGTTGCCCATCACACGCTCGACGATCGGATCGGTGAGCTCTTTCTGCTTCTTGAAAATTTCTTTGTTGTACGTCTCGAGCATCGCCTGAAGCTCCATCGTCTGGCGACGGAAGTCTTCCTCGCGCTTTTGAAACGCCTCTTTCGACATCACGCGCATTTGCTTCTCGAGGTCGTCGCGCTGCTTGAGGAGCTCTTGCTCTTTGCGGCCAAGCTCTTGCTGCTTGCTCTCGAAGAGCTTCTTCATGTTTGCGCGCGCGCGCAGGCCATCTTCAGTGTCAGCAACGGCGCGCTGGACATCGACGACAGCGACCTTGAGCGCATCAGCCGCTGCGGCCGAGCAGGGAAATGCCGCTGTGATTCCGGCTAGCGCGACGACCGAGGCGACTCGTTTCAGATTCATGGGAAGTGGGGCGTACCCAACCCTGCGGCGGGGGTCAAGAACGGTAGAGCAAAGTTAAGGGGCCCGACGCGTTGCAAAGTACGGCTTCTTCCCGTATATCTATTCGTATATGGGCAAAGGGCCTCGCTGCGAGGTGTACTCAAGTGCGCAGTTCGAAAAACAACTGCGACGCGTGCCCTTCTTCATTAAAGAAGCTTTGCTTGTTTGGGTTGAGTCCGTGGAGGAACAAGGCCTCACCGAAGTGCGAAAGCTCAAGGGGTACCACGATGAACCACTGCAAGGCACACGCAGGGGTCAACGGTCGGTCCGATTGAATCGGGCTTACCGTCTCATTTATGTAGAAGGCAATGACGGGGAAATCACCATCGTCACGCTTCAGGAGGTTCACAAGCATGACTACTAGAAAACGCGCGACTGACGTCTTGGAGAAATCAGTGGGGCCTTTATCGTTTGGTTCATTTCTTCGCGCAGCTCGAACAACATTGGAGCTCACGCAAGAGGAAATGGCGAAACGCCTTGCGGTTACCAAGAGTGTTATTTGCGACATCGAGAAGGGACGGCAACTTGTGAGCCCTACGCTCGCTCGGAGGATTGCGAAAAAGGCGTGTTTATCCGAGAGGCTCGCGCTCAAACTCGCGCTTCAGGACCAGCTCCGAAAGGCCAAGATCTTCTACGAAGTGACGCTAGGCGACGTGGCCTAAGGCGGCCCCCGCAGAGGCTTGCATTCGTCAACTTTCTTAATGATGATGCCCGCAGGCGCGTTCGTTATCCACCTGGATCGTGACGTACTCAACGCCAAAGGTACCCTTGATCGTGGCGGCCGCAACCGCACCCGCGGTCGCATTTCCGTCTGTTGCAAGGACGTGCGCCATCACGACATCGTGCCCACTGCCGAGCGTCCACACGTGTAGCGAGACGACCGACGCGATACCCGGATGTGCCGTGAGCATCGCTCGCACCTTGTCCACAGGGAGGTGCCTCGGCGCCGCTTCAAGCAGAACGATGAGCGCATCGCGAATCAACCGCAGCGCCCCAATCGCGATGATCGTAGCCACAACAAGACTCGCGGCAACGTCGGCCTGACGTGGCCCCTTGAACCAGATCACGATCGCCGCGCCCAGCGCCATCAAGGACCCCAGCGCATCTCCCATCAAATGTAACCACACCCCGCGCAAATTGAGATCGTGCCCATGCCCGTCATGCCCATGCCCATGCCCCTCATGCCCATGCCCATGCCCCTCATGCCCATGCCCTTGCCCATGCCCTTGCCCATGCCCATGCCCATGCCCCATCGCCCCGTGCAGTAACCAAGCGCAGAACCCGTTCACAAACAACGCGACCGTCGACACGGGCAGCATGATCCGCGCATTCGGCACCGCGTCGGTCCCCAGCGACTCAAACGCGCTGTGCACAATTTCAATCGTGGCCATCAACACGAGGACGGCATTGAGCAGCGCCGCAACAGGCTCAGCGCGACGCAGACCAAACGTAAATCGTGCCGTCGGCTTGCGCGACGAGAGCCGCATCGCAACGAGACTCGCCGCGAGCGCAACGCAGTCCATCAGCAGGTGCAGCGCATCCATCTTGAGCACGTGACTGCCCGCTAGAACGCCGCCCGCAAACTCCGCGAAAAAAAACACACCGACGACCGCTAGAACGATCGTCAACCTTCTTACCTGCATCGCCTCTCGAGGCGGTAGCGCGGTCACTCCTCGTCCTCCCGTGAACGCCCGCTGCGCGACATGAACTCACTCATCGCCTCTGCGGTCGCACGTACGAGGGGAACAACCTTCGGATAGTCCATACGCGTCGGCCCGATGACGCCCACCGTACCCGCGGGCCTTCCGTTCGAAGAATACGACGCACCGATGATAGCCAACTGGCCGCCCCCCACTTCACCGGCTTCACTACCGACGACAACGCCACTCGCGGCAATCATGTCATCAAATAACTTAACCAACTTTTCCCGGGAGTCGAGCGCGAAGACGACGTGCTTTACGCCCGAAGGATCTGAAAACTCAGGCATGCCCAGCAAGCGCTCTTGTCCCTCGATAACGAGCGCCGGCTCCGCGCCGGGCATGTCTGCAACGGCTGCCTCGCCAAGCGAAAAGGCCTGCCGACGCACCCCATCGTGCTGGACGACCTCGCTCGAGAGCCGACGCTCGAACAGCTCACGCAATTCACCCAGCGACCTACCCTCAATGATATCGTCAAGTAAGTTGTGCACCTTGATGAGTTCGTCCTCGGTCACGTCGGCGCGCAAGAACCGATTTTGAACGCCGCCATCCTGCAGCACGAGCACGGCCAACACTTCTTGCGCAGACGTTCGAATGAACCTCAAGCGACGAAGCGTGAGCGTCTGCGTACGGGGGGGCACGACCACGGCCACCGTGCCTGATAGCTCGCTCAGCAACTTTCCTGTTTCGCGCATGACGCCGTTCGATGAAGTCGTGAGCGAGAGCGCCTCAAAGCGCGCGCGAATGCGCTCATCGTCTTCGGTCGAAAGCGCACGAACCTCCATCAAGACGTCAATAAAAAGACGGAACGCTCGGTCGGTCGGTATGCGGCCGGCACTCGTGTGCGGCTGCGCGAGGTAGCCCGCCTCCTCAAGGTCGGCCAGAACATTGCGTATGGATGCCGACGACAAATCAATACCGGTCTTCTTCGCGAGCGTTCGCGAACCAACCGGCTCCCCCGTGGTCACGTACTCGCTGACCGCATGGTAGAGAATGCGCTTCGCCCGAGCGCTTAGCGGGTCGCCCATACGCCAGAAATAGCACCTTATGAGCCTGCGCGCCCGCGATCAGCGAGGGCCCGCGTATCATCCCAAGCTACTTTCCTAAAAACGCGACGGCGCGCTTTTCGAGGAACGCGCTCATCCCCTCTTTCTGATCGACAGAGCCGAACAGCTGAGCGAACGCTTGCGCTTCGAGTTCATTGGCGGTCTCAAGCGACTCGTCAGCGCCACGAAGAAGAACGCGCTTGGCCTGTGCGATCGCGAGTGGTCCCTTCTGCGCGATTTTGGTCGCGGTTGCCTTGGCACGCTCGAGCAGCTCGGCGCGAGGGACAACCAAGTTGACCAAACCGGCGCTGAGCGCGACGTCGGCGCCATAAATGTCACCCGTCATGCACCATTCGCGCGCGCGGGCGATGCCGATGCGACGCGCGAGTCGCTGCGTGCCGCCGAAACCGGGAATCACGCCGAGGTTGACTTCCGGCTGCCCGAACTTTGCGTTGTCCGCGGCGTAGATGAAGTCGCAAGCGAGCGCGACCTCGCAGCCTCCGCCGAGCGCGAAACCATTGACGGCCGCGATCACGGGGAAGCGCGCGCGCTCAAACCGGGCCAGAAGCGCGTGACCCATATCGCTGAAGCGCTTCGCGTCGACCGTGGAGAGATCGCGCATCGCCGCAATGTCGGCACCCGCGATGAAGGCCTTTTCGCCCGCACCGGTGAGGATGACCGCGCGGACGTCGGCGTCGTTCTCGAGACCCGCAAACTGACAGGCGAGCTCACCGAGGACTTCGGCGTTGAGCGCGTTCAATTTGTCAGGACGGTTGACCGTCAAGATGGCTACCGGACCGTTCTTTTCGAGGAGGGTGAGGGGCATGGGGTTTCCCTACTTCGGTTGCGCGTGTGCCTCTAGAGATTGCGTCGTTTCGAGGCGCCTGAAAGATACGTACGCTTATGGCAAGATAAACGTACGTATGCTACGATTGACCCATGCCCCCTCTCAAAGCGACCGAGTTCCGAGCGCATCTCTACGAAGTGCTGAACGAAGTTCTCGACAAGGGAATTGCCGTCGATGTCGAGCTTCGCGGGCGCACAGTCGAAATTCGCCCAAAGGTCTTGCCGGGTGGCAAGTTGGCGCAGCTGGTCAAAAGAAAAGCCGTCTATGACCCGGGGGCCGATCTTCTCGAATCTCCGTTTGACATGCAGGAATGGGAAGCCAAGTGGGATGCGATACTTGGGCCCGCGAAAAAACCGCGACGGAAGAAGGCGTGATGAAAGGGGTGTTCCTCGACACTCACGTCGTGCTTTGGCTCTACGCGGGAGACGTGAAGCGGCTCAGTGCTAAGGCGCAGCACATCATCGACGCGCACGCGATCGCCGTTTCGCCCGCCGTGAAGCTCGAACTCGCTTACCTCCACGAAATCGGCCGTGTCGTCGACACGCCCGAACTCCTTCTGAGCGATCTCTACCGTCGAATCGGCCTCACCGTAAGACGAGAGGACTTCGATCGTGTGGTCGAGCACGCCATGTCGCTCACGTGGACACGTGATGTGTTCGATCGCTTGATTGTGGCTCACGCTGCGGTGGATGCCGCGACGTTGGTCACCAAGGACAGCCAGATTCGCGCGCACTACGAGAATGCCGTTTGGTAGTACCATCCGTGCCCTCTAGGAGGCAGCACTCATGGCGGACGTTTCTTCGATCAAGACCATCGGCGTGATCGGCGCAGGGCAAATGGGCGGCGGCATCGCGCAAGTCGCGGCGCAGGCAGGCTTCTCGGTGCGTCTTTCCGATGCCAACTTAACGCTCGCCGACAAGGGCAAAGCGAAGATCGCATCTGCACTCGGGAGGCTCGTCGAGAAGGGCAAAATGACGGCCGAAGACCGCGAGGCCATCGTGGCACGCATCACGCCCATTGGTGATGCGTCGGACTTTGCGCCGTGCGATCTCGTGATCGAAGCGGCGACCGAGAATCTCGACCTCAAGTTGCAACTGCTCAAAGCAGCTGACGCGGCACTTCGTCAAGACGCTTACTTAGCGTCAAACACATCGTCCATTTCATTGACGAAGCTCGCGGCCGCGACTTCGCGCCCTGACCACGTAATCGGCATGCACTTCATGAATCCGCCTCCGCTCATGAAGCTCGTCGAAATTGTGCGCGCCGTGCAAACGAGCGACGAGACGTACGCGCTTATCAAGGGTGTCGCCGAGAGGATGGGCAAGACGGTGACGACGAGCAGCGACGCGCCCGGCTTCTTGGTCAACCGCATCTTGATTCCGTTTCTCAACGAGGCGTGCTTCACGCTGCAAGAGGGCGTGGGCACGAAGGAAGACATCGATACCGGCGCCAAGCTTGGCCTCAACCATCCGATGGGGCCGCTCGAATTGGCTGACCTCATCGGCCTCGACACTGTGCTAGCGATTGCCGACGTGCTGCACAAAGACCTCGGCGACAGCAAGTACCGAGCGCCGACGATTTTGCGCAACCTGGTGGCCGCCGGATGGCTTGGTCGCAAGTCGGGGCGAGGCTTCTATGCCTATGACGCGAGTGGCAAGAAGTCGTGACTGCCCTGCTTCAAACCCTGCGCGGACAGCCGGTCGCAAGCCGCGTACTCGAGCGCGCGTTGTCGGAAGGGCACGTGCACCATGCCTATCTCTTCGAGGGGCAAGCGGGCGTCGGCAAGGAGCTCGCGGCTTTCGGACTTGCGCAGGCGCTCGTTTGTGCGCAGCCAACGTTACATTTTGCGTGCGGCGAGTGCAGCGCATGCAAGCGTGCGGTTCCGAGAGGCGAAAAGCGGCTCGCGGCACATCCCGATGTCGTCGTCCTTGAACGCGGCCTTTACGAACCCGCGCAAATCGGACGCAAGAGCCCAGAGACGCAAGACATCTCGGTCGACCAAGTGCGCACACTCGTTCTTGCACGAGCCGCATTTCGAGCGCACGAAGATCGCGCCAAGGTGTTCATTGTTCGCGCGGCGGAAGAGTTGAGCATCTCGGCGGCCAATGCGCTGCTCAAGACGCTCGAAGAGCCGATGTCGGGCACGTTCTTTATCTTGCTCAGCTCGCAGCCCGACGCGCTCTTGCCAACCATTCGCTCGCGCACGCAGCGTGTTCGTTTTGGTGCCCTCAGCAGTGAAGTGTTGAACGAGTTGCTCCCCAACCGCGCTGTCGAGGCCACCGGTTACGAGTCGTTTGTCGAGGGTGCGCTTGAGGCGGTCGGCGCTGCGTCGTTCGGTCGCTCGCTTGAAGCCGGTGAGGAGATGAAACGATTGAGTCGCGAAGGCTCGATTGATGCGCTGCTTGCGGTTGCGCGCAAGTTTGCAGCGATCGCAAAAGAACATGCAAACGAACCCTCGAGTGAACTTTGGGCGATGCGCTTCGGACTCGTCGAGCGCGCAATCGTCGCGCTTGAAGGCAACGGATCACCGCAGCTCGTGGGCGAGTCGCTGTTTAGCCGGTTGAGGCGGTCGTAGCTGGCTCCCAAACCTCAATCTCGTCCTCACCGAGCGCCGTGCCAACGAACGCCGCAGCGCATGTCGCACAAGCCAGCAAGGCGCCGACCTTTCCTGCCCCGTCTTCATACTCGCCGAGGATCGCAACGGCTGCGCCGAATGCTTCGTCGCCCGCACTCTCAACGTTGACGGGAAAGCGCCTTGTGCGCCGCAAGATTTGGCCCTGCAGTTCAATCGTTGAAGGCACGTCGGCGCTGCGATAGTCGGCAGCGTCAACGCGCATCATCCACCAACGCCTGTCACGCGTAGTCAATAAACTTGACTTTTCAGTTCCGAGCCAGAGAACGGCGCGCACAGCCTCATCGCGTAGCGTCCACTCGGAAGCGATCAGGATTTCTTCTTTGTAACCGCGCTTGATACAAACTTTGCCGAGCGCAATCATGAAGCGAGCGAGTTGGTTGCCGCAACGATCGCCTGACTCATCGCGATCGCGCCCGCGGAGACCGCGTCGTACCAACCTGCATCGGTCGGTAAACCTGGCGGCACGAGCGCCGCGATCATTGCGATGGCATCGGAGAAAGGCGCAACCTCTTCGATGCGGTCAGCGTAAATGCCGCCGATGGCCACGAGCGGCACTCCGGCAGCTCGCGTGCGTTCATACGCAACGCGTAGGCCATCGATGCCCACGACGGCCTCAGAGTCGGCCTTTGAGCTCGTCGCATACACCGGGCCGAACGCAATGTAACTCGGGCCG
>CAMBEV010000186.1 GCA_945865595.1 Nannocystis exedens
CACGACCCCACGCTCAAGACTCGTTCATCATCGACTCGTCGCCTACCAGGTGGCAGTCGAACTACTCACCGCGGTGCGCGCGGCGAACATTAAGGACGCTCATCTGCGCGATCAGGCTCTACGGGCTGCGAAGAGCGTCTGCCTCAACACCGCGGAAGGCGCCGGGCGCGTGACGCGCGCCGACAAGGCACGTGCCTTCGCGATTGCGCGTGGCGAGGCTGTCGAGGCCGCGGCGGCCGTCGAGATCGCCGAGCTTGCGGGAGATGCCGCGGACGGCGCTACCGACCGGTGCCTGCCGCTTGCGGAGCGGGTCGTAGCGTTACTGACGGGGCTCATCCGGTAGCCCCGCTTGGGGCTTGGAGCGGGATCAGGTGAAAGGATCAGGTGAAAGGATCAGGTGAAAGGATCAGGTTAAAGGATCAGGTTAAAGGATACCGGGCGCTCACTGCTTCTTCGTTGCGGCGCGGCAATCCGCCACGTTGCCGCAGCACGTGCACTTCATTCCATTAATCGTGCACTCCGTCGGGGTGCACGTGACCCGCTTCCACTTCAGCGCTTCCTCCGTCGCGCCCACGGTCTCCTCACCCGACTCTGGCGGGTCCGATGGGGCGGCGCTGCAGGCCATCGCGAGAGCAGCAAACGAGACTACCAAGGCACAGACCAGCAGTTTCATGAAACCTCCATGGAAGAACGTCGACCGAGTGTCCCGTGCCGCGTTGCGCAGCGTCAGCGAATGGCGGCCTTTGACATGCACTTGGTGAGCTCCTCCGAGACGGCCCTTCGCGTCCCCGCGTCGGCCTCTGCGCATGCCTTGTCCTTACAGGCACACATTTCGTCCTTAAGCTTCTTCGCATCCGCGGCGGTGGAGACGTTCTCCTCTTCGTCAGGCGACGCCCCGCTGCATGCAACCAGAGAGAGAAACGGAACGAGGCAGAGTGTCCATCGGATCATGCAGCCAGCGTGATGCCTGCCCGAACGATGCAACAAGTCGCTCGAATGGATGACAGGCGCTTCACCGGCAACCCCTCGCGAGCCGAGCCGCCCAACAGTGAAAAAGTACCCGCGCGTGAACGTTAGGTTGCACCCCCGGCCACTCTTTTCTATGACGCGCCTTGTACACCGAGGAGATCACCATGCCCGCTGAACGCACGTTTTTCATCATCAAGCCCGATGCCGTCGAAAAGAAGCACGTCGGCGCCATCTTGGCTCGCATCGAACAAGAGGGCTTCAACCTCCTCGCCCTCAAGCGGGTTCACCTCTCGCGCAAGCAGGCCGAGGGCTTCTACGCGGTTCACCGCGAGCGCGGGTTCTTCAACGAGCTTGTCGAATTCATGACGCGTTCCCCCGTCGTGATGGGCGTCATCGAGAAGGACGGCGCCGTTGGTGCATGGCGCACGCTCATGGGTGCAACCGATCCCGCCAAGGCAGATGCCAACACGATTCGTAAGCTCTTCGGCGCAAACGTCGGCGAGAACGCAACCCACGGAAGCGATTCGCTCGACAATGCCAAGATCGAGATCGGCTACTTCTTCGCCGCAAGCGAAGTCGGCTGACGCACATGTCCGTAGACGATCTCCGCGCACTCATCGACGCGGCAAGCGCCGACCGAGCGCTTCTCGCCAACCCTGACACGCAAGCCGCGATCCGTGAGGTCATCGACCTTCTCGATCGCGGTGAGCTTCGTGTGGCGACGCCGCCTTCGGTCGCTGATGGCGAGTGGACGACGCACGCGTGGGTGAAGACGGCCATCCTGCTCTACTTCGGCATCCAACCGATGCAGAAGCTCGAGGTCGGCCCGTTCGAGTACTACGACAAGGTCCCGCTCAAACGTAACCTTGACAGTGCCAAAGTGCGCGTCGTACCG
Source organism: Nannocystis exedens (assembly GCA_945865595.1). Classification (GTDB taxonomy): domain Bacteria; phylum Myxococcota_A; class Polyangia; order Polyangiales; family Polyangiaceae; genus JAHFDX01. Next base: position 1,865 of record CAMBEV010000186.1, read on the forward strand.
CCCGGTGTCGTGCGATACGGCGCGTTTCTTGAACCCGGTGCCTTGGTCATGCCGGGCTACGTGAACATCGGCGCCTACGTGGGCTCCGGCACGATGGTCGACACGTGGGCAACCGTTGGCTCGTGCGCGCAGATCGGTCGCGACTGTCACCTCTCGGGCGGCGTTGGTATCGGCGGGGTCCTTGAGCCTGCGCAAGCACAGCCTGTCATCGTCGAAGACGGCGCGTTTCTCGGTTCGCGCGCGATCGTCGTCGAGGGTGTGCGCATCGGTCGCGAAGCGGTCATCGGCGCAGGCGTCGTCCTCACGGCATCGACGACGATCATCGACGTGAGCGGTAGTCAAGCCGTGGAATCAAAAGGCTACGTGCCCCCTCGCAGCGTCGTGATTCCTGGCACACGCAACAAGAAGTTTCCTGCAGGCGAATACGGCGTTCCGTGCGCGCTCATCATCGGCAAACGCAGCGAAAGTACAGACAAAAAAGTGAGTCTTAACGCGGCGTTGCGCGACTTTGGCGTCGCGGTATGAGTTGGGTCGCAGCGTCCGATATTGTTCCGCATCTTGACCAAACGCTCCTCTGGCTGTGCTCGGTTGATTCGCCCATTGGCGAAGAGCGAGTGCTTTGCGATGCCGTCGTGGAGCGACTTCAAAAGGTAACGCTCGCGGCTCCGATTCGACGGTACGGCGACTCGGTCGTCGTCCCGTGGTTGCGTGGCAAGCTTGACGCCGATGGCAAGCCCGCACCGCACATTGTGCTCGCAGGGCACCTCGATACCGTGCGCACTGAAAACGGTCCTGCGCGCATCGAAGGGGACCGTTGCTTTGGTTCGGGCTCAAGCGACATGAAGAGCGGCCTCGCGGTGATGCTCGCACTCGCCGAGTCGCTTTCACCGAGCGACGTGCCCTTCAACGTGACGCTCGTGTTCTACGCGCGCGAAGAGGGGCCGTTCCACGAGAACGAGCTTGGGCCTGTGCTCGAACAAGACGCTGAGTTGCGCAACGTCAACCTCGCCGTCTGCATGGAACCGTCAGACAACAAGCTGCACCTCGGCTGCGTGGGGTCCATTCACGCGCATGTGACCTTCATCGGCAAGACGTCGCACAGCGCGCGCCCGTGGCAAGGCGTCAACGCGGTTTACAAAGCCGCGCCGCTACTGCTGCGTCTCGAACAATTGAAGCCCATCGAAGTGACATTGGGCGGCATGACCTACCGCACGGTGACCGCCGTCACGCAAGCGAACGACGGCGGCCGTGGTCGCAACGTGGTGCCCGACCGTTTCGTCCTTAACCTGAACCATCGCTTCTCACCCGACCGCACGCTCGAGGGCGAGCAGCAGTACCTTCGTGAGCTCGTGAGTGCGGTCGACCCCACCGCCGAAATCGAGTTCACAGATCTGAGCCCCTCCGCGCCTCCGTTTCGCGATCACCCATTGGTTCAGCAACTTGTCGTTTGCGGCGTGCGCGCGATCGAGCCCAAGCAAGCCTGGACCGACGTCGCCCGGTTTGCGGCCCTCGGTGTTGCGGCCATCAACTTTGGTCCTGGCGAGAACGCGCAGGCCCACCAAAAGAACGAGTCGACGTCACTGCCGCTCGTGCATGAGGGCTACGCGATCATGCGGCGCTGGCTCACGACGGACGTTGGCTAGGGCTTCTTCACGGCCGTCTGCTCATCGCGGGTGACCCACGCGAGCTTCGTCGTTTTGCGATCGACAAGTTTCTTGTCGAACACAAAGCCCTTGTGCTTCCACAGCATCTTTGAGCCCTTGGTGGGAATGCCGAGAACATCTCGGAGGAGGCACTTCTTGCCGATGATGGTCTTGCACCCAAAATAGGGCAAGCAGGCGCGGACGCGCGGCGTACAGCTGTCGGCCAGACGATAGAAGGCCTCGACCTTGCCCTTCATCAGGTTCACGTTGGCGCTTGCGCGGAAGAACAAGGTGCCGCTCGGAATCCCGTCATATTTTTGGGTGGCGACGCCAAAATTCGCGGGAAGCGCAGCGTTGAGCGGATAAAGCGCGACGCGAACGCCGCCGCGCGCGAGGCTCACCAGTTTTGGAATGCCAACGTCGATGCCGGCTTCCCCGGTGAGTTTCGTTTCGAGGCCGGGCGTCAGCTTGAGCCCGCAACGCGTCCGCTGCACGGTCTCGCGCAGGTCCTTGCCGCGCTTGAGCTTGACCTCCTCAGCGTCAAGCTTTGGCGTCAAGGTGAAGGTGGCGGAAGCGAAAGCGCTGCCCACCGCCGCGACGCCGGGGAAAAATGGAACATACAGCTCCGCCTTGGACGTCTTGAAGGTTCGGCTGAAGTTGGCTTTGACCTTCCCGCTCTTTGACCAGACCGACTGACCGAGCACGTGCACGCTCGCCTGGCCGTCGATCGTGCCCTTGTCGCTGTTCGACCCGATGTCGCCGCTCAACTTTACGAGGTCGAATTTCTTCTTGAGGACGGTGATGCCTGTGTTCCAGGAGCCCATGCACTTGATCTGATCGGCGGTCGGGTGCTTCATGCCAAAGACCGCCGTCGTCCAAACTTCAACTGTATCGTCGTCGCCGAGGTCGCGGTGAAACCTGGTCCAGTTGCTGTTGCGCTTGGGTACACATTCTTTGCCGTCGCGCGTGCACTTGAGCCTCTTCTTTGCGCGCTCTAGGCGCTTGGCGCGTTGCTCATCGGTCTCTGGTTCGGCGGCTTTGCGCGATGAGCGGGGCTTCCACCAAGCGTCGAAAGTGCTGGGATGGTCAAGCAGCGGAACGATAAATAGCGCCCCTTTGTCGTCGTCAAGCGGTTTGATAAAACGCTTGAGCTCGACATCATCGTCGTCATCGGGGCTGTCGTCGTCGTCATCGCCCTTGTCGACCACCCTGTGCGCTTTCTGGACGTCGTCGTCGTCAACGTCTTGAATTGCCGCTTTACGCGGCGTTGAAGGGAAGAGCCAGCTGCGGGCGGCGAGCCCACGGAGGGGAGTCCCCTTGCGATCGGCCAGTTCGTCAGCGTCTTTCAAGGCCTCAAGGAGCGCCTGAGGGTTGACGGCCTTGCGGTGGGTCTCGATCGGCTTGTCGTCGTCATCGTCGTCGTCGTCGTCTTCGAGATCGTCGGCTTCGTTGAGCGCCTCTTTCCACGAGGCGTACGGCTTGCCGGTCTTGGGGTTCTTCCACTCAGGAGGCGGCACCGCGCGCAATGCGGCCTCGAAGCGCTGCGGAACCACCAAACCCTTCTTGGTGACAACGTCTGCGTTGGCCACACTCGAAAAAGAGAGCGCGGCGATGCCGCCCAACATCCAACTGCCCAGTTTGCGCATGGTTACCTCCCAGAGGGCGGAAACGGCCCCATCAAGATAGACGGTGAGGGGATCGCCACAGTTGCACCGAAACGTCTGACGCCTTCCTTCCCTTTGTCCTATTGAAGGTCTTCATCGCACCAGGTAGTCAAAACGTATGGCGAAGATCGTGTCGCAATACCGTTGTGAATCCTGTGGCGCGGCCTTCCCCAAGTGGATGGGGCGCTGCACCTCGTGTCTCAGCTGGAGCTCTCTTGTAGAAGAGGTCGCTTCAGGCGGCTCGAAGAGAGCCTCTCTGTCTCGACCGGGATCGTCAAGCGCCTTACCGGTAACCGCGATCGAGGCCGACCGGCATCCACGGGTCTCGACGGGTATTGCTGAGTTCGATCGCGTGCTCGGCGGAGGCGCGGTGCGCGGCGGGATTACGCTCATCGGTGGCGATCCCGGTATCGGTAAGTCGACGCTCCTCTTGCAGGCGCTCGCGGGAATGGCGGCAATGGGTAACCGATGTCTGTACATTTCAGGCGAAGAGAGCGCCGGCCAAACCGCGGCGCGCGCACGCAGACTTGGTGCCACGAGCGAGAATCTGCTCGTCCTCGCCGAGAACGATCTCGCCGCGATCGAAGACGTGATCTCCGCTGAAAAACCTGTCGCCATTGTTCTCGACAGCGTACAGACCGTGCGCTCACCCGCGCTCGAGAGCTCGGCCGGCACGGTGAGCCAGTTGCGTGAGGTTGTTGCGCGCATCGTTGAGCGGGCAAAACGCGACGACATCTGCGCATTCGTCATCGGCCATGTTACGAAAGACGGCGCGCTGGCGGGACCTAAGGTCCTCGAGCACCTCGTCGATACGGTGCTCGCCTTCGAAGGCGAACGCGGCCACGCCTTTCGCGCGCTTCGTGCTCAGAAGAACCGCTTCGGAAGCAGCACCGAGGTGGCGGTCTTCGAGATGACCAGCGATGGCATGCGCGAAGTGCCCAACCCAAGCGCGATGTTTCTCGCCGAGCGGCTTCGTGGCGCCACAGGCAGCGTTGTCGCGGCAACCGCAGAGGGCTCGCGCGCGATGCTGGTCGAGGTGCAGGCATTGGTAAGCACCTTTACCAATGGACCCGGTCGCCGAAACGCCAACGGTATCGATGGGCAACGGCTGTCGATGCTCCTGGCGGTCTTAGAGCGCAGAGGGGGTTACCAATTGGGCTCGGCGGATGTGTTCGTCAATGTCGCGGGTGGTGCGCGCATCGACGAGCCCGCGGTCGACCTCGCGCTCATTCTTGCGCTCGCGTCGAGCGTACGCGACCGACCTGTCGCCGAAGACCTCGTGATCTTTGGTGAGGTCGGTCTTGCCGGCGAGGTGCGTGGCGTAAGCCGAGCCGCCCAGCGCCTTTCTGAAGCCTCCGCGATGGGCTTTCGTCGAGCACTTGTTCCGGTTAGCGCCGTTGCCGAAAACAAGAGCGACATCGAGGCGATCGGCGTGAAACATGTGAGCGAAGCGCTTGAGGTTCTCGATCGATAGTCAAGCGAGTTACACATGCGTTGGGCCATGACTCTCGGCGCGCTCTCGAGTATCTCTGCCGGCGCCATGTTTGACCGCCCTGCCTCAGATGTTCGCGAAGCCTTCCTCGGTTTTTTTCGTGCTCAAGGCCACGAGGTTGTGCCGAGCGCACCGATCATCCCAGCCAACGATCCAACCCTCATGTTTACCAATGCCGGCATGGTGCCCTTCAAGGACGTGTTCACCGGCAAAGACCGCCGCAGCTACACCCGAGCCACCAGCAGTCAAAAGTGCATTCGCATTTCGGGCAAGCACAACGACCTCGAAAATGTCGGCCGGACGGCGCGGCACCTGACGTTCTTCGAAATGCTCGGCACCTTCTCGTTCGGCGACTACTTCAAAGAAGAGGCCATTACTCACGCGTGGGAGTTGCTCAACAAAGTTTACCAAATTCCAGCGGACAAGCTCGTGGTCACGGTCTTCGGCGGGGACGCGTCACTCGGTCTTCCTGCCGACGACGAGGCGCGTGCCATGTGGAGGAAGGTCACAGGCTTTGGCGACGACCGCATTCTCGACATGGGCATGAAAGACAACTTCTGGTCCATGGGCGACACCGGCCCTTGCGGCCCATGCACCGAGATTCACTTCTTTCACGGCGACGGTGCCGACCTCTCCAAGTTCCACGACGAGCCCGCTCCCGACGGACGCGGCTGGATGGAAATCTGGAACCTCGTCTTCATGCAGTTCGACCGCA
>CAMBEV010000187.1 GCA_945865595.1 Nannocystis exedens
CGTCCTGTATTCATCGGGTATGAGGGCGCCCGCGTTTCCCCGCCAGGTGTCGAGCGACGGGCATGGGAGGCTGGTGGGCACCCCGAGCCAATCGCCCGAGAGTTCGCGAACGCGGGCCACCGTAAAGGTTGCGCCGTCGCGTGCAGCCGTGTCGTCGTCGCATCGTCCCGCGACGCACGTTGTAAGAAGCACCGACTCGCGCGTTCCCTGTTCGGGGAACACGGCGTCCACTGACACAACAGTGGGTGACGAGCGCCCTACGAAGCGTGTCACAACCTTCGATGCCATCGCAGCCAGGTCTGAGCGCCCACTCGTGAAAAGCACCTTGCTGTTCATCGCGTCGCTCTTTGCGGAGGGCGTCGTGCCATTCTCGGTGACCGCGAGGAGGTCGCGGGGGCCCCCGCTGGTAAGGGCCGCTGCTACGATGCTGCGCAGCATCCCTGCGCTATGGTCGACCAGCACAGGACGCAAGAAACCATCAGGGGTGCTCTCGAAGAGGCGCGGGCCCGTCTCGTTCGTAAACCATGCCCAGACATCTTGTTGACCATCGCCGTTGACATCGGCAAAGCCTGCGAAGGGTACCTCGCCCTGACGGAGCGCCGGGCCCCTGCTGTATTCACCTTTTTTTGTTCGGAAGCGGAGTGAAAGTGTTGGTGGTCCTGAAGGGGTACTCTTGCAAAGGCCGCCCGCTAGCTGATCGCATATAAGGAGTGCGGGCTCCTCGTGCCCAGACACGCTTCCCGCGCCGATCACCATCGCGGCTCCTGGGCTGGGGAAAACTCGCTCAAATTGCCCCTCCATGTCGCGAAGGACGTACGAGCTCGCGTTCACTGTGTTGCCCGGGCCTGCAACCCGAGCGTTGACGATGAGGTCGTCAATGCCGTCGTGATCGAGGTCGGAGGCAAAGGCGCCGTGGGGGCCTCTCGCGACAGGGTACACCCCCTCAACAGTTTGTTTCTGCAGCCCGGTCCACGCGCAGGTGATCCCATTCTTAGGCGTTAGAATCTCCAGCACGCCCTTGAGGCGATCGCCTGAATCTCGGGTGAACACAGCGATGCGCCCGCACGTCGCATCGTCCTTCGCGGGGAGCCCAACCACGATGCGGTGCTCAGCGAGTGGCGTGCCGTCCGCGTACAGGGCCGACGTAGGCATGACCGTTGTCGCCGCTCCTGTGGTCAGGTCGAAAGTTCGAAGCTCGTCTTGCGCCCCGTTGGCGCCATGCACCCAGACAAGGATGTCTTGAGAGTTTCGTGGTTGAAACAAGAAATCAACGCGGGCCCCGGCCATCTCGCCAATCGCAAAAAACTCCGATTCAATCTCGCGAACGCGTTGCTCATTAAGCCCGAGTGAGGCGCGCACAACGGTGACTTGAATGCCGTCCTCCAGCACTGCCATGAGGCGCGCTGGCCGCATTGGCTGCCCATCGCGACCCAAAACCACACGACTATCTGGCGAAGAGAAAAGGGTGTGGGCTTTGCTTGTCGTTATGTCGAGGGGTGAAAAGTGGATCACGAGCGGGGTGTCCCGATTCACCGGAATCGCCACGATCTCATCGGCGCCGTCGCCATCAAAATCGGCGACATGCGCCGCAGCAGCAGGTCCGACGACCTCGACAGGACTCGCTAGGCCGTTGCGTTTCTCGTCTGCCTCCGGATCACTGTCGCCCGGTTCAAGCTCAACGCACACGCCCTGTCTGCACGCCCAGTCCTCATTGGGGCACTGCGACCCGGCGGGGGCACTTGGGCCGCAGACAAAGTGGCATGCGTTTGCCGTGCCCTGTGCTCCGCACTTGGGCTTTCCTCGGGAACTTGTGGCCTCGACGCTGAAGCTCTCCCCATCGCAATCTTCGTCTCGCGGATCGACAGCGCCGTTTCCGCAGGAGTCGCCGAACGGTTTCAACTCGGCGCACTGAAGGGTGCAGAGCGCACAGAGCACCGTGAACCATGAAACGCCGCGCGAGCCTTGCATCGGGGGACAGCATCGCAACTCAAAACGCGCGTTGCAAGCGATGCGGTGGCCGTGCGGTGGTTCCTGTTGGTGGTTCGCACTTGCCCAACGATGCGCAACAGGCGACGATCGCATCGATGACACGCCGCTTGTGCACCTCCCTCGGCTGCCTTTCGTTGGCGCTGGCACTCGCATCGAGTTCGGCGCTCGCGGACAGCGGCTGGAAGTCCGCGCCCTACGCCGAGCCGAATGAAGCCGCGCGCGCCGAGTTTGATCGTGGCGTGCAACACTACAACGAGGAGCGCTACGGCGAGGCCGAGGCTGCCTTCACGCGCGCGTTCGAGCTCTCACAGCCACAGCAGCCGGCGTATCTCTTCTCACTCGCGCGCGTGCAGCAGCGACGGGCCGTGGCGGCGGGCGCAGTGGAGGAGCGCATTGCGCACTACCGCGACGCCATCAAGAATCTTGGCCGGTACGTCAAGATGGCCGGCGGCACGCGCATCAGCGAGGCCTACACGCTCATCGAGACCATCGAAGCGGACATCAAGCGAATCCACAATCTGGCCGCAGACGAGTTCTCGATTGGCGTGACGCTCGAACCCGAAAGCGCGCGCCTCTTCGTCGACGGCGTGCCGCAGGCTGACCGTTCGGCCGTGAAGGTCAAGCGCGGTGAGCACAAGTTCCTCGTGGTCGCCGACGGCTATGACACGCAGGAAATCACGCGCGACTGCAAGACGAAAATCGATTTCTTGCAGATGAAGCTCAAGCCCGTTCCGATTCACCTCACCGTGCGAGGAAAGCCGGGCGCGGAAGTTTGGGTCGGTACCCATTACATGGGTGCGATTTCGAGCAAGGGGTTCGCACGGGTTCCGGTCGAACCCGGCATCGCGAACGTGTTCGTGCGTACACGCGGCGCCACACCGTTTCAAACCGCGGTGCACATCGAACGCGGCAGCAAGGACGAGCTGAAGCCCATCGATGCGCAGCTTTCGACCTCAGGCACCCACATCGGCATGCTGAGCGTCTGGGGCGCCGCCGGCGCGAGCATTGTTTTCGGTGCGGTCGCAACGGGGCTTGCGCTCTCTGCGCAGGACGACTTCCGGTTCCTGAGGGACAAGCGGGACGCCAAGATGATGGTGTCCCAGGATGACGCCACGAGAGCCGACGCCCGCGGTTTCGGTCATCGCCTCGACTGGCGCAATGCCGCGATCGCCGGCTTCGGTGTCGGCGTCGGCCTCGCCGCACTCGGCGCCGCGCTCTACGCGCTCGACATTCCTGATGTGCCACTGCGCCCTGTCGTCACCGAGCGCTCGGTCGCCAAACGGGCGACGCGCCTCGTTCCCACCGGCAGCGGCCTGATGCTTCGCGGCGAATTCTGAGCGTCAAGGCACCTGGTACGGGACTGCGACGCCCGGATCGTTGCGCGCGAAGTCCTTCGTGTTGCGCGTTGCCAACACGCGGTCGTGGACGCGGGCAGTCGCGAGGATGATCGCGTCGGGCAGTTTAAGCCGGCGCGCCCTTCGCAGCCGCATCGCTTCCTCGGCGACGGGAGCGTCAACGGGCAAGAGCTCGAACGTCGCAAGAAATGCGCGCACGACGACCTCCTCGTCGGGGGACACCGCGCCCGTGGCGACCTCCATCCAGGAGATCATGCTGATCGCCGCCCCCTCGGCGCGTCTGATGTACTTGCGGGCCGCCGCATGGCCAGCAAGGTAGTCAATGAGAATGCACGAGTCGAGGAGCAGGCTCATCGGTCGTCCCACTCTGCACGGAGTCTCTCCTGTTCCGCCAGACCATCGGCGACGCGCCCCTTCCAAAGCCCGAAAGCAGCGTCGACCGCGGCCCGCCGATCGTGCTCATCGTTGATGAGTCGGGCGACCGCACGGCGCACCGCTTCCGCGCGACTCACGCCCCGCGCGCGGCGCCAGGCGTCGAGGGCGGCGAGCTGGTCTCCGGGGAGGTCGATGATCGTGCGCATGACGTCATCATAGCGCGTCATCATGCTTTGTCACGTGCTGCGCGACATGCCCATAGAAGGCAAACCGCAGCGACAGTAAGATCGCCTGCGACTTGAAGCTCGCCGAATCAATCAACTGCGTTGACAATTCAGGCCCCAGCATCACGAGGCCACCGGGTTGGCGCATCGCTTCGAATTCGTAATAGGTGCCGATCGAAAAGAACGACTGCGTGCCTTCGGTGGTGACCACGTCGTTCTGTGTGAGCGAGCCCGAGCCCACGCCGAATTGTCCGAACACGCCCCAGTTGCGGTACCTCGGCCTGATCGCCGCCAGCGGGTAGCCCTCGACGCGAAGGCCGCCGCCGGTGGTCTTGCCCGAATCGGTGCCGGCGCCGAACCCTCCGAAGCCGACCCACAGGCCGACGTTGAGGTAGTCCGTGAGCGCGGCCATGAGCAGCACGTTTGCGACAACGCCAGGGCGCAGGCCGACCGACGAATAGTAACGCGCATCGTCCAATTTCGACGCGTCGTTTGGGTAGCCGCCGAAACGAGCGGCGCCTGTGCCAAGCGAGAGCCCGAGAAGTGGCCCGCTGCGATGCGACTGCGGTGCCGGTGCGTAGAGCCCCTGCTCTTCAAAGCGCGGACCCTCGGCGCGCGCCGGTGCGGTCGACCCCACGATGAGGAGCGACAAGACCGAGGTTGCGGCAGTCAAGTAACGCACCTCACCAGGTCTACGACCGATGGGCAACCGGGCGCAAGTCGCGTTACGCTGCCGCGATGAGCGAGCCGACTCTCCGTGCTGCCGACCCCGAAATTGCGCGTTTGATCGCCGACGAAAACCGTCGCGAGTTCGAGACCATTCGTCTCATCGCGAGCGAAAACTACGCGTCGCGTGCGGTAATGGAGGCGACCGGTTCTTGCCTCACCAACAAGTACTCCGAGGGCTACGCAAAGAAGCGTTACTACGAAGGCCAGCAAGTCATCGACCAAGTCGAAGAGCTCGCGTGCAGCCGCCTTCGTGAGCTCTTCGGCGCCGAGCACGTGAACGTGCAGCCCTATTCGGGCAGCCCCGCGAACCTCGCGGTGTACCTCGCGTTTTGCAACGCCGGCGATACGATAATGGGCCTCGGCCTCGCATCAGGCGGGCACCTCACGCATGGCCACGCGGTGTCGATCACGGGCAAGTATTTCAAGAGCGTTCCGTACGGCGTGCGGCGCAGCGACTGCCGCATCGACATGGAGGAAGTGCGCACGCTTGCGAAGGAGCATCGGCCCAAGTTGATTTGGGCGGGCACCACGGCGTATCCGCGCACTCTTGATTTTGCTGCGTTTCGCAGCATCGCCGACGAGGTGGGCGCCATCCTGGCGGCCGACATCGCGCACATCGCGGGGCTCGTGTGCACGGGCAACCATCCGTCGCCGGTCGGCATTGCGGATGTCGTGACGTCAACCACGCACAAGACGTTTCGAGGACCGCGCGGCGGCATGATCTTCTGCAAGAAGGAGCACGCTGCCGCGATCGATAAGGCCGTGTTTCCTGGCCTTCAAGGCGGTCCGCACAACCACACCACGGCGGGCATTGCGGTCGCTGCGAAGGAGGCCGCGACGCCTGCATTCAAGGAATATGCAACTCAGATTGTGACGAATGCGCGCGTGCTCGGCGAAGCGCTTCTGCGGCGCGGGTTCGGCGTCGTGACGGGCGGCACCGATAATCACCTTTTGTTGATCGATTTGACGAGCAAAGGCGTTGCGGGCAAGCCAGCCGCGCAGGCGCTCGATCGCGCAGGACTCGTGGCGAACTACAACGCTGTGCCTTTCGACCCGCGCAAGCCATTTGATCCGTCTGGGTTACGAATTGGCACGCCGTCGGTCACGTCGCGCGGCATGAAGGAACCCGAGATGGCGCGCATTGCGGAGTGGATCGACCGCGTCGTGTCAGCGACGGGCGACGAGGCCCTGCTTGCGCACACGGCTGCCGAGGTGAAAGCGTTGTGCGCCGGGTTTCCTGCGCCCGGGCTTACGCTTGAGTAGGCGAACTCGAAAACGAACCGTCAACCCAGTGAACCAAGCCACCCTCGACGGCCCCGTCGTCGCCACTTCGTAACCAAACAAGTGGCATTTCTTTGTGAAGCAACTCGGTGCATGCGATGTCCCGGTACGCCGCAGACCATGACCCGCAGTTGCCCAAAAACACGCCCTCTCGCCACGCGCCGAGCGCATGGTGCGTGTGTCCGAACACCACCGCACTCGCGCCGTGGATGCGCGCGACGTCCATGGCCCGGTCCTGAACACCACGCCAGTTGTCGTCAAGCGTCGGCTTGGGCATCGCCAATTCGTAACCGACAAAGAGCATAGGCGTGAACGCTGCCCCTGCGAGCATGGGACCTCGCGCAAACACGAGCCAGACGCCAACCACTGAGAGCACCACCGATGCGAAGGCGAACCGGTCGAGCCACAGCTCGCGCATGACCCTCACGAGGCCGTCTTCGGAGGGCTTGGAGAACAGCGCCGCATGCCTCGCCACGAGCGCTTCGGCAACACCGGTTTCTTGCGCAGCCGTACGCACGTTGGCATCGGCCTGCGACGCAGAGCCCATGTGCTTCGCGCGAATTAGCGAAGCCATGGTGCGCACCGCGCCCAGCATCCATGCGACGGCGAGCGAGTGCCGCGAGAACAGATAGTACCGCGCCCAGTGGACCGCATACCCCACGACGGAGAGCATGTACGAACGGTCAACGTGCGGGTTGAAGTATCCCATGCGCGAAAGCAGGTTGCGCGCGGCGAGTGACCCGAGGGTCGGCTGCACCTCGTTGCGATTGCGACCGAAGGGCGCCATCGGATAGCGATGGGCGCAGTACTCGTCGTACTGGTTGCCGTGCTCGATCACGATGCCGTCGACCGTGCGATGAAACCACGTGCGAAAAACAATCCGTCGACGTACGGCTTCCGAATCGAAACCACCCATGAGAAGAGCACTCGAGACAAGGCGCTCGAGCAGAACCTCACGCACTTGGGGAAAGACCAGCTGGGCGTCGTGATTGCCCGAGACGATGACCAGCTCATGCCCGTCTGCCAAAAGGGATCCGATCACTTTAACGAACACCGGATGGTCGTCAAGAATCGCCGTGAGCATCGGCACCGCGTTGGCGGCGGTCCGTGGCTGATCGTGAAACTGGCTCTCGCCATCGATCACCCTCGGGGCATCGAAGTCGAAAATATCGCCATTGAGAACCAAGCAGAGTGAGCCATCACCGACCTCGCGCAGAAGCGCGGTGATCATGTCTGCAATGGCACGATCGGGAGAGTAAGGCGCTTGACGATAGCGCATCCACAGGCCGCTCGTGCGTTCCACCTCACAAAGGTGAATGTCCGAAATCACGACCGTGTGGCGCATCCATAGAGTGTTCCACGTCGTTTTCAATGGCGCGTCACGGCCCTGTCAGATTGCCGTCATCCGGAGCCCCC
>CAMBEV010000188.1 GCA_945865595.1 Nannocystis exedens
CGCGGATCGGCGCGTGCTTCGCGAACGGCTGCGGCGGTCGAAGGCGTTTGAACAAGCTGGGCTTGCGACAGATTCTTCGCGAGCCACATGCGGCACTGGGCGAGTGCTTGCGGATGTGAATAGACGCGCTCGATCGCGGTGAGTCCGGACGCGCGTGTCGCGAGGCAATGGTCAACATTCAGGACGATCTCGCGGCGAATCATCACGCCGCCCTCGAGGAGCGCGTCGACGGTGCGCGTTACGGCGCCCTCGGTCGAGTTCTCGACGGGGACTACTCCGTAGAGGGCATCGCCTTTGCGGACCGCGTCGAACACGCCATCGATGGTCGCAGCCTCGAGGTAACTTGCGGACAGGCCGAAGAGCGACCGCGCTGCCATGTGTGTGAACGTGCCTTCAGGTCCGAGAAACGTGACGTTCGTCGTGGCCTGAAGCGAGAGACATGCGCTCATGATCTCTCGATAAACACGGGCGATGGCATCGCGGGGGAAGAGCGTTGCGGCGCTCGAAAGTCGAGCCAAGACCTCGGCCTCGCGCTCAGGATCGTGAAATATAGCACCGTCAGTTACCTTTGCACGCCGCACGTCCGTCACGATTTGCGCGCGCTCCTCCAGGAGCTTCAGCACATCGTCGTCGATGCGGTCGATGCGTGTACGTGCGCCCTTGAGGTCACTCATGCTTCGCGCCGCCTGTTCGCCTGTTAATGATGGATCTATACAAGGGCAGCCTTTTGCGTTCGAGGCTGAGTTTACCCTTAACTCATCCGTGGCGAGTGCCGCATACTCGGGCACATGAGAACGCTCCTGCTCGTCCCGTTCCTTCCCGTTTGCATGGCATTCGTTGGCTGCGGATTTGGCCCGTCGCGTGATCCGTCAGCCATTGCCGCCGCCCGAAAAGATCCCACGCCACTCGCGCACTGCTCGGTGATGGCGCAGCACGTGGAACCGCTCGTGACAGAGTGGCCAGCGTCTTCGAAGGCGCGCCTCGAAACGCTGCTGCTCGAGACCCTTGAGAAGCACGACGCTCGGGCCGTTGCCGTCGCCTACGCGGGCTGTGAGATGCACATCGTCGACGCCTGTCAGCCACCTGGCGACTATGACTTCTTTAAGACAACGCTCGGCCGCGACGCGATCGAGATCAACGATGCCGATGAGCTGTACGCGAAACTGCCGCTCGGTGCGGTCGGCCTCGAAGCGGAGCTGAAGCGCTCGGGCAAGCTGACGGTGCAGACGGTTGTCGCCGGGCAACTCAAGCTCAAAGCCGGTGTATTCAAACTCGAAGACGTCCATGCCCTTCCGGGTTGCGCTGACGCAACGCATGTGATCCAAGCGGTCTCCCTCGGGGCCTTTCAAATGCGCGCAGGCGAGACCACCAAGGTGGCCGGCGGCATCTCGTCCACGTTCGTGTCAGGCGGAAAGTCGGCTGCACACGAAGAGCGTCTCGTGAAGGAGGCTGGCAATCCGAAGGCCTGCGAGAACACGTTGCCTGATCAGCCCGACAAAGCGTGCCAGTCGCCGCTGCAACTTTTCTTGCAGCCGATCCCCGGCTCCAACGCCCAGGCGAAGGCGAAAATTTTCGACACGCCAGCGACCCCAGCTCCGCTACCGCCAGAACGCGTCAGCGTGGGGATCAGTATGCGCACGTGGAGTTACATTTTGGGTGGCGTCGGCGTTCTTGCGGGGGGCGCTGGCGGACTCCTCATGTTGCAAGCCAAGGGGAAGGCCGATGCGGTCAACGGCGGCACGTTGGGTACGGGTGCCGAGATCCAATCGGCCATAAGCGCACAGGGTACGTTCAAGGGGATCGGTATCGCGTCAGCGGCTCTCGGAGGCGCTGCGCTTGGCGTCGCGCTCCCGTTCTTCTTCATGAGCGGCGGCGCGAGTATAAATCTCAAGGCAGACGTCAAAGCAAGCGCAGGGGGGTCAAAGTGATCCGCGCGATGGCGGTGCTTGCGGTTACGACAGCGGTCGCGACTGTGATCGCCTGCGGGTCGATTCCTTCGTCTGGGTATGCGTGCGGCAAGACGGACCAAACCTGTCCGGCCGGACTCAGCTGTGTGGGGGGAGTCTGTGTCACCGACGCCGCGTCCGCGAGCGATGCGGCCACGGCGAGCGACGCCACCACCGTGTCCGCGTCTGACGGCGCTGCCGCCGGTCAACTTGACGGCCTGTGCACTGCGGCTGCCACATGCGAGTCAGGGACGTGTCAGTTTGGAGTGTGTGTAACGACCAGGGCCTCTTCAGAATGCACGGCGAGCTACACAAAAGCTGCCGGCGAGGCGGCGTTCGGCACGAGTCCGCCTTCAACCACGACAACCACGACGCTTTACTGTTTCAAGGCCTGCACCGGGTCCACCCCATGCAGCTCCGGCATGACGTGCTCCAACATTTATCGCGCCAAGACTGACGCCGGTGTGGCGGCTCCGGCCAGCGTTTGCATTGCGTCGGAGTTCGCGGCGATTAGCGGAACGGCGTGCAGCAGCGGCCTGGGGACGTGCAAGCTCAATGAGCATTTCGCGCCGTTTTTCTGTGTCAGTGGCAAGTGCAGCGCATCGCCCTGATAATCTCCAAAAACGGCTCAACTCTAGTGCTGGAGGCTCAAAATGATTCGCTCGATAGGTGTACTCGCGGTCACGGCGGCAGTCGCGACGGTGATCGCGTGTGGGTCAATTCCGGAGGCTGGGTTTCCGTGCGCGCAGGACCAAACCTGTCCCACCGGATTTAGCTGTGTGGCGGGCGCCTGTGCCAGCGCAGCTGCTGATGCGACGACCACGCCGGATGCGACGACCACGCCGGACGCGACGACCACGCCGGACGCGACGACCACGCCGGATGCGACGACCACGCCGGACGCGACGACAGACACCGGCACGCCCGATGCGGCCAAAACCGATTCTGGCTCTGATGCCGCGAAGGATGTCGCGTCAGACACCTCCACGGCGGGCCAACTCGGCGGCTTGTGCGGTAGCGGGTGCGCTGAAGGGTTCTGTCAGTTCGGTGTGTGTGTGAAGCAGGCACCCTGCACAGGTGTCTTGAAGAAGACGCCCAGCGAGACGCTGTTCGCCGGCGGAGCCGCAGAGTATTACTGCCACAAGAGCTGCGAAATCGATGCCGGCACCTGCGGCACCGGCATGGATTGCTACTCCGTGTATCCCCCCAAGGGCGGCGACGGTGGCCAGCCAGCCGCCGTCCAAGTTTGTCTCGCAGCGGGGTTTGGGGGAGTCGCAGGCACTTCCTGCCCCACCGGAAGTTGCAAGACCACCAGCGGTGGCGCGGCCCCTTATTACTGCGTGGGCGGCAAGTGCCAACCCCTGCAATAGTTCCCCAAGAAAGTCTCTAAAGGATTTCAATTCGATGCCGTTCCCTGAATCATCAGGAGGCATCACCATGCCGAACATTCTAATCGCCGCAACGATCCTCGCGCTCTCGACCTCCGCCGCATGGGCCGGCCCAACCAAGGGCGATCCTGCGCTTACCATCGGGTGGGACAAGAGCGCACAAGGTCAGATTACGCCGATGGGCGAGCCAGGCGATCGCGGGAGCGTCGCGCCCCTCGATGAGAAGGTTTTCGCCGGTTCCGTTGCGAACAAGCAGTTCGTGGGCGTGCAGGTCACGTTCAAGCTGCCGAAGGGGACGTACGATCTCGAGTGCCAGGTGAAGCACGACCCGAAAGCCGGTGAGCCCACCGATCTCGCGTTCAAAGTGAAAGCGCGCAAGATGGCAGCGGGGCTTTGGGGCAAGCCCTTTCAGCCCGAACTCAACCGCTTCAAGGGGCCGCTCTACACGGTGAAAACGACCATCACCACGACGGGTCCCAAGGTCGAAAATCGTTTGGTGTTCGCCGCTTCGAAGACCATGCGCTTCACGTCTTGCGTGGCGGTCGCCGAGGGTGGCCACAGCGCCACGAGCGCTGCGACGAAGAAAGCGAATCGCTAGTCTATGCGCCCAAGACGCGCAAATGTTCTGCGCGTGCGGCCTTGGCGAGTCGTTCGTCGTACACCACAAATTCGATAGGTGAGCCGATGCGATTCGCGAGTAGGAGCGCGGCGGCGAGCTGCAAGGAATCGGCGGCACGCAGAGGGTGGCGCGCAAGCAGCTCGTGTACGCGCGAGACGAGGGCTGGCACGAGCTCGACCACGTGGATCTTTTTGAAATCGACGGACATCCGGTCGAGCGCGGCAGCACGGGCACGAGCCGACATCGTGCCGTCTCGGACCCGCCTTGCGAACGCGGAACTCAGTTCTGCCTCGGTCAGGCGGCATGTCGCGGGGTGCGCTTCCCGAAGCCAACGATTGACCTCGGTCGTGCCTTCCGCGCGGACATAGCGCTTGGCGAGAGCACTCGAATCGAAATAGCGAATCACACCCGCTCGTCGCGATCACGCGCGATCGTCCGCTCGATCGGCTCGCCGATCGTCTTTGCCGGAGCCCCATCGCCGATCACTTCACCGGAGCCCCTCGAGAGGATGCCCTCGGCTTCAAGCTCGCCCAACACGGCATCGATGCCCCGATCCTGAGTCGACAGCGGTGCGAGGCGGGCGACAGGGACGCCGCGATCGGTGATGGTGAGTGTCGTGCCGCCGCGGACGGCGCTCAGGTACTTCCCGAGTCGTGTCTTCAATTCGCGAGCCCCGACGAGCTTGTGTACAGCGGCTGACGAGCGGGACATGTGGTCATTGTAGTCACTTAACGAATCCCGCGCAATGTTCGCGCGCAAGTGATCAGTTCCGAGAGTTGACTACCTGCCCGGCCCCAAGATGAACGCCAGGGCCCCTGGCAACCGCTGCGCCCAGTACGCTTCGTTGTGTTGGCCGCCCGCCTGCACGACGTACTTAAGGGTGCTGTCGTCCTTGTATCCGAGTGCCCGATACGCGTCGGCGAGCTTCTTGGTGTTGTCGACGCCGTCATTCGACGAACCGCCATCGCCGCTGTCGACGTACACGCGAATGGGTCGCGGTGACGCAGGGGTCGTCGCGACCTTTCCGACGAGCCACACGTTGTTCCACCAAGTGGACGGACTCATGGCGCCGACGAGCCCAAACGTGCCTGCGTGGCCGATGCCCGCGTACGAGCTGATGAGCCCGCCAAGCGACGAACCAAGGATCGCGGTGTCTTCGCGGCTGGGCATCGTGCGCAGCTCCGCATCGACGGTCGGCTTGAGCTCCTTTTCGAGCATCTCGAGGTACTTATCGCCGCTGCCACCGCCATAGTCAGGATCGTTGACGGGTGTGTACTCGCTCATGCGCGCGCTGGTATTGCCCACGCCGATGATGATGGCTTCGCGGATGGTGCCCTTCTCGACGCCCTCATCCATGGCCTCGTCGGCCTTCCACTCGTTGCCGCCGAACGCGAGACTGGCGTCGAATAAGTTTTGACCGTCGTGCATGTAGACGACCGGGAATCGCGCCTCGGTGTTCTCGGCATAGGTGGCGGGGAGGTACACGTACACGGGACGCGTGTTGTTCAACGTCTTGGAGGCAAACGACGACCAGCGCGTGGTGACGACGCCTTTGCTCGCCTTGAAGTGCGGGTAGAGATGCGTCGTTTTGCCGGGAGCGATGGTGTAGTTCGGGCCCTTTGACCATTCGGTATCGTTGAGGAGCAGCTTGACTTCGATGCCGGTCGTCAGGGTGGTTGACGACCATTGCCATGCGTTCGTCCCTGCAAAGGTGAGAGGGGCGCCCGTGGTCCAGTTAAGCGAACCTGCTGAGCCGCGCAGCGCGAGGGTCTGTCCGCTTGCCGCTGGGTAGTGCACGACGACGGTGGTGGCGTTTGAAAGCGCGTCGCTGGGCGCGTCGACCCCTCCGTCCTGCACGGCGGCGTCGGTCGGCGCTCCGTCGTTGAGCGGCACCGATCCGTCGCCCGTCCCTACGCTCACGCCCGCACTTTCACCGCAAGCGATGACGAGTCCGCTAGCGATGGCAATCCCAAAGAGACCAATCCGCATGCACCGGACCGTGGCCGTGTGGGCTTCAGAGATCAAGTCTCGTTTCACTGCGCGGTGGATTGCGGTAGACGGCTTACCCATGAAGCCCGATCGCCTCGTTCTCGCTGCATTTGTGCTCTTCGCTAGCGGATGCGCTAGCGCTAAGCCCGCTCCTCCGGCATCGAGCGCGACCTCGCATGGCTTGGCAGTCATTGAGGACAGCTTCGAAGCCGCTCGCGCTGCCGCGGCCAAGCGCAACGTGCCGCTGGTGGTTGAAGCGTGGGCGCCGTGGTGCCACACGTGCCGCAGTCTGCGCGAAGTCGTCATGCGTGACCCGCAGATCGTCAAGCTGGCTGACGTTGTGCAGTTTGCGAGCATCGACGTGGACAGAAAGGAGAACGAGGCGTTTCTTGAGCGCTTTCCGATTCGGTCGTTGCCGACGATCCTTATCTTTGCGCCAAAGGGAGAGGACCCGTCGGTGAAATGGCTGGGCGCGCTGACGGTGGCCGAGTTCACCGGGCTAATCAACTCGCAACGTGCCAAGGGAGTGGGTCAAGCAGGTGACCCATTTGGGCCTGGCGATGCGGCGAGTGCTGTCGGCGACAATCCGCGCGCCATACGCGAGTACCGACGTGCGCTTGCGACGTTGGCGAAGGGGTCTCCGGAAGAGGCGCGAGTGGTCGATTCGCTCGTTGCGCGCTTGGTCGAGATCGGAGCGCATGCCGAGTGCTTGCGGTTGGTGACGGAGCGCCATGCGACGCTGCATGGGGGAACATCGCGAGTCAATGTGGTGACGACCGGTATCCAGTGCGCGCTTGAACTCGAAGACAATGGGAAAGAGGCGTTGTTGCCGCTCGAGCGGGCAGCTCTTTCGCTCGCTCGCGATCCGAACGTCAATCTACTTGCCGATGATCGGTCGGCGGTTTTTGAGGCCGTCGTTGGCTCAATGAAGACCCGCAAGGCCCCGGCGGATGAGCGTCGTACCATCGCCCGCGAGTGGTCGGCGTTCCTGGAGGAGGCGGCCGCAAGCGCGGTGGGCAAGGCAAGTGCCGTCTTCGAATCGCACCGAACGTTTGCGCACCTAGAACTTGGCGAATTCGACAAAGCGATCAAGATGCTCGAGGCCAGCATCCAAGCCGACCCTGCGGACTACAACCCGCCCGCGCGCCTTGCCGCAGTGCACCTGGCGGCCGGCCATGTCGACGCTGGCTTGGTCGCGATCGATCGCGCGCTCGCGCTGGCGTACGGGCCGCGCAAGCTTCGTATGTTCAAGACGAAGGTAGAGCTCCTTCAGAAAAAAGGCGACGGCAAGGCCGAACGAGAAGCCATTGAGGCCGGGATTGCTTACGCCAAAACCGTGAAGCTCTCGCCGAGTTACGAACGGCTGCTCGTTGCGTGGAAGCAGCGTCTTCTCAAATTGT
>CAMBEV010000189.1 GCA_945865595.1 Nannocystis exedens
GCTCCCGAGACGCACGCGCGGCGATGGTATCGATGTCGCCCTGGGCCACGGAGAGAACGTTCTTGGCAACAGTGTCATGGGCCTTGAGTGCGGCGATGCGGCGTTTGCGGATTTCTTCGACGAGCATGGGTGACCTCTGGGGTGAGAGCGTGGACTCCATCACATTACGGAACGATCTCGAAGCGTCGTCGCTTGTTGATTCGATAAACACCAAAGTCTTTGCGATCGGTTGTGAAGACGACGTTGGTTCCGAGATCTTCAGCGAGCACGACCAACGATGCGTCGGCGTAGTCCATCGGCAAATCGTCAAAGAATTCGAGGCATGCCACTCGGCCTCCCCGCACACGGCCAAGGAGGTGGGTCGCCTCCGTCAAGACCGCATCTGTGCTGACCACTGGCTTCTTCCACCGGTCAAAAAAATCGACGCACGTTGCATGGTGCTTCTGAGCTCGGTCCAGAAGTGAAACCAGTGCCCCTGTATCGAGCCGCACTCCCCGTCGAAGCGACCGCCAGCCCTACGCCGCGACAAACTGACGCTCGACCAAGCGCTTGTACAACCCGTCCGCCTGGATCAGCGCAGGATGCGACCCGGACTCCACCACTCGGCCATGATCGATGACGACCACAAGGTCAGCATTCTTGACGGTTGAAAGCCGATGCGCAATGACCATCACGGCGCGCCCCTTCATCAAGCGTTCGAGCGCCTCTTGAACGAGGTGCTCACTCTCAGCGTCAAGCGCTGATGTTGCTTCGTCGAGCAGAAGAATCTTCGGGTCCTTCAAGAGCGCGCGTGCAATTGCGACGCGCTGCCTTTGGCCGCCCGAAAGACGCACGCCCCGTTCACCCACTTGAGTGTCGTAGCCGCTCGGCAGTGCAGCGATGAACTCATGCGCGTTTGCCGC
Organism: Nannocystis exedens; assembly: GCA_945865595.1. Taxonomy (GTDB): domain Bacteria; phylum Myxococcota_A; class Polyangia; order Polyangiales; family Polyangiaceae; genus JAHFDX01. Next base: position 903 of record CAMBEV010000189.1, read on the forward strand.
CTTCGCGGCGTCGATCACGTCCGCGTCCGTCGCATCATGACGCCCGTAACGAATGTTCTCGGCGAGGCTCATCGCGAAGAGCACGGGCTCTTGCGAGACAAGTCCAATGTGCTTTCGAAGCCACGTGGAATCAAGCTCGCGCAAGTCAACGCCATCGAGCGTCACGCGACCTGCACTCGGATCGTAGAAACGCGACAAGAGTTGCGCGATGGTGGTCTTGCCTCCTCCGGACGGTCCCACGAGCGCGATCACCTTGCCAGGCTCGAGCGTGAGGTCGACGTGATCGATCACGCGGACGTCAGGCCGCGACGGATACGCAAACACCACTTGGTCAAAGTGCACAAGGCCCTCTACCCGCACGAGCGAGCTCATGCCCGACGTCATCGCTGTGTCTTGCGCGAGCAACTGAAACACGCGCTGGCTTGCGCCTATCGCCTTTTGGTAGTCGCCATAAAGACCCGCAAGTGCTGCAAGGGAGAACGACAAATAGAAGGTGTAGAGCATGAACGACGTGAGCGTGCCGACCGAAAGTTCGCCGCCCATGACCAGACGTCCGCCGTACCAGAGCACGAGCGAAATCGATCCGAATGCGGCGATGCTACCGACCCCTTGAAATGACCCGTAGGCGAGCGCCAGCCTGCGCCCGAGCGAAAGTGCTTCGCCGACTTCAACTGAGTAGCGATCGATTTCACTGCCCTCGCGCGCGAAGCTGCGCACCGTTCGAACGTTTGAGAACACCTCTTCGGCAACTGTCGACGCCGCGGCGAGCGCATCTTGCGTCTTCTTCGAGAGCTTGCGGACGTAACGAGCGAAAAGCGCGACGCCCACCGCCGCAAAGGGAACCATCGCAAGCATCAAGAGTGTGAGGCGCGTGCTCGTCCAAAAGAGAACCCCAACGCTGCCGAGGGCTTGAAGCAAGAACCGCAATGTCATCGACAGGTTCGCGGTCACTGCATTTTGAAGGACGCCCGTGTCTGCGGAGAGGCGGCTGATCAGATCGCCGGTGCGCTCCTGATCGAAGAAAGCGATCTCGCGCGCAAGCAATCGGGAGAACAGCGAACGACGAAGCCGTGCGACCACGCGTTCGCCGGCGTAGACGTAGAGCCAAGCCCGCAAAAATCCGAGAATCGCGACGCCAACACAAAGCGCGAGCAGCATCTTGAGCGCAGCGTTGAGTGCGTCGCTGCCACCCGAAGTCGCAAGGGCATCGATCAGTTTCTTGACGCTCTGCGGAACGACCAACGTGAGCGCGGAGCCGCCCAAAAGCGCGAGCGTTGCTACGCCGAGCATCGGAAGCTCAGGCCGCACAAGATCGCGCCACGATCGAATTGGCGGTTCGTCTCCCATCGCTTACCTCGTACCGCGACACGCCACGAAACGCATTAGTATCGGCGCGATGGCAGGGCCCGAGCGGTGGTACGTGTATCTTGCATGTTGTAACGATGGCTCGCTCTACACCGGCATCGCGAAGGACGTCGCCGCTCGTATTGCCGCGCACGACGCAGGCAAGGGCGCGAGGTACACCAAAGGCCGTGGCCCGCTGACGCTCTTGGCGCTGAGGCGGTGCGCCTCGAAGGGCGACGCGCTTCGCCTCGAGCTCGCGGTTAAGCGCCTATCGCGGCAAGAAAAGAAGCGCCTCGGCAACGTTCGGCGCTTCCGCTCCTTCGCGGAAGAGGTCCGCGCAAGCACTGAACAGACGCGTTGATCACCGCCTCTTGCGAACCCGCGGGGTGCCGGCCTATGGTCGCCGCGCGATGCCCGAAAAACCAGCCTACGCCTACGACGACATCCCAATCGGATACTACGACACGATCCTCCACACGGGGTCACCCATCCGACGGCTTTGGCATTTGTCGAAGTTTGAGCGCGTCATCGACTCGTTTCGCCCCGGGCAGAATGGTTCGATCCTGGACATCGGCTGCTGCGCGGGGAGCTTTCTGTCGCTGGTGCCCGAAGGCAGGTTTGCGAAGCAGGTCGGCGTCGACATCGTCGCGAAGAACATTCCTTACGCTACCGAGCACTACGGCACGCACTTTCGAAAGTTCATCCACATCGAGTCGGTCAACCAACTTGCCAACTTCACCGAGCAGTTCGACTGCGTCACATTGATCGAAGTCATCGAACACCTTCGCCCCGATGAAATCTGCGGCGTGCTTGAGCAGGCTGCCGCGTTGCTCAAGCCAGGGGGTCGCCTTTTGATGACGACTCCCAACTACGCGAGCACCTGGCCCGTGCTCGAGCGCATCCTCGAAGCGACATCAGATGTGACCTACGAAGAGCAGCACATCACGCGTTTCACGCATTTCAATTTCGAGTCAAGGCTGCAGGAAATCTACCCGCCGTTCGCAAAACTCTTCAACGTTGAGTTCAAGTGCACCACGCACTTCATCTCACCGTTCCTCGCGGGCATTTCGTTCCGCCTTGCGCGCGGACTGTCGCGCTTTGTCCCGCACCGCCGTTGGCATCATCCCTTCGGCAACTTGGTGCTGATTTCGCTTGAGCGAACAGAGTTCGTTGTCGCATCCACCGGCAAGACGCCAGCCCCGAAGGCGCCCAATGGGGCAGCCGCCAAGTCGCGCCCACGCTCGTCAAGCGCCGGCACCCTGGCTAATTAGTCAATTTATTTTACATCAATCATCAGCCTCTCGAATCTCACGCCGAGCGGGCGAGGATCGTCGGGAAAGACGTGGTCAGGCGGGCCGTTGCCCAACGCATAGCGAAAGCGCACCGTGTGTGCACCGCTTGCGATCGGCGTCGTGAGCGAGCGATCCACCGTAGAGCTGCGCAGAATACCGTTCCAGTTTGCGATCGTAGTGCCATCGAGCTGCACAGCCACCGCCTGTCCGCGCTGCGGTACCCAAAACCGAGCGTCGACCGACAAGGTACGGTTCCCGGCAACGGCAAACTGAAGCGTCGTTTCAGGCGCAAGGCCCCATGACACGAGCCTTGTCTCGCTCTCAACCTCAGCATCGTGCAGGCCGGTCACGTGAAGCTCGAGCCGGTGCCTGCGCGATCGCAACACGTTGCGCGATCCGTCAAGCAACACGAGTTGATCGATGCCCTCCAGCTTGACTTGCTTGCCTAAGACTGTGTCGATGCGAGCAAAGGTCGACGGGTCGCGCGCAATGAACGCAAGACGACCCGCCGTCGAAAAAGAGACCTCCCCTATTGGCTTGCCAAAGCGCTCAAAAAACTGCTCAGCGCAACCGTCTGGCAAGCGGTCGACAGCGAGCTGGATCCCAGCAAAATTGTTCCTTTCGTAGAACTCGGCAAGAAAGTCGAACGTCTCTTTGTCAGGGCAGCGCTCGATTCGTTGGCTGCCGATCACCGTGTCGGCATCGCCAAGAAGAACGCGCGGGAAGCCTGCGTCGACAAATGGCTTCACCTGCGCAGGATGAAGTCGTCCAAGGTATTGACCGATGACCTTCTTGTGATGAAACCGCTGAAGCGCGTACACGCTACGCACTTGGTCGATCGGGCAAAGCGCACCAATCGGCCCGTTGCCTCCTGTGATGCAAAACGGGAAATCGAACACTGCCTCACCGGGCAGGCTCTCGATCCGTTTCATGTGCGCAAGAAACTCTGGCGGATACGCGTGCGCGATGTGCGTCGACTTGATTGACGTGATTGTCCAGAGTTCGAGACCGAGCAGCCCGACGCCGAGTGCTACACCGAACGAACGCACGACCCGCGACGTCGGCCACGAGAACTCGAGCGCACACAGGGCAAGGATCGTGCTGTAGACAACCGTACTGCGCGACATCACACGCAAGAACGCAAACCACGGCATCCACCGCAGCAGATCGAAGTGCGGACGACTCACCACAAAGACAAGAAACATGACGATCAGCGGCACGTAGCGCGCGATGTGACGCCGTGCCTGAATCAAGCCGACGAGGCCCGCCGCGAGCAAGAACCAGCCGGCACCTCCTGATCCCATACCGGTTTCGGCCTGATCCTCGAACACGCGAAGAAATCGTGGCTGCTGAGAGCCGTGAAAAAACGGAAAGTACGGGATGAGGAGGCGCAGAGGATGCGACCACCACACGCCGGCTGGCATGCCCTTGAAGTCATAGAACCGCGCGGCCTTCACAACGTCGAACACCAACATGCCGTAGAGCCACGCGAAGCCCACCGTCACGCCCGCGAGAGCGATCACCCAACCACGGATCTCTTGCCACTCTGAACGTGCGGCGCGAGTCCATGCCGCAATCGCTTCACGCAAACCTGCGCGTCGATCATCCGCGTGCAGCCGGCGAGCGAGATAGAGGGCCACGATGAAGAGGCTGCTGGAGAACAGCGACGTCAGCGCGAAGCCCAGCACATGGCCGAGCTCAAGCCCGAAGGTGAGCACCAGGAGCAGAACGCGAAGCAGCAACCAAGCCGGCGTCAGAACACGACCGGAAATCGCGCGACCCACGAGCACGAAGTCACAGACAATCCCGAGCGTCGCCCAATGGATGACGGCCATATTGAAGTGGTACGGGTACTTCTGCGCCGCATAGTAATTGAGAACGTTCGCGAGAATGGCGACCACTGTCGCACGCACGTCGCCGTGGTCGCGCCGCAGCAAACCGAACGTCCCAAACGTGCCGACGACAAGCGACGTCAGATAGTAGAGCTGCAACCAAGGCCCAACGCCGAGTGCACGCGTGAGCATCGTGTAGAAGAGCTCGCGCTCGACGCACCAGCTCTGCAGCGCGCCATTCGTCCCAAACGGATAGAGGACCGCATCGTTGACGAGGTCGAAGCGCGGCACCGGCCACAGCCTCACGTGCGTCGAAAAGTACCAAGGGAGGTACTCCGACAAAAACGACTCGGAGTGATCGCCGATGGGACCGTTGAAGTTACGAATGACAACAAGCGCATAGAGGCCTACGGCGAGTGCCATCGCGGCGAGGCACAGGCGAAACCGAGCGCGCGAGCGGTCCATCGGCGTGCCCTTCTACATGGACCAGGAGTCCAGGACAGAGAAATTGCCCCGCGATTTCTTCCACACGAGCACCGCGCTGTGGTTACGATCGGGCGATGGTACGCAAAGTTGACCTGTTACGACTCGGCGGAGGCGCCGCACTATTACTTGGCGTCGGTGCTTGCTGTGCGCATAGCCACGCGCCGCCGCAAGTGGTCGAGGTGAAGTGCGTTGTCGAGGGTCTACCGATGCAGCGAGGGGGAGGCCGCATGGGGCCGGGCCAACGTCGCCACCAGGGCGGGCGTCGAGACGACGGGCCCCGAGGGGATGGACCTCGAGACGATGGGCCGCCGGATGGGCCGCCGGATGAGCCACCCGGTGGGCGCGATGGCCGACCAAGGCATCCAGCGCCTCCCGCTCCTCCCGCTCCACGCTGAGGTGCTAAGCGTCCATTTGTTCACCCGATTGACGATGTGGCGCGCGCGGCCACAAATGCTAGACCGCGCTCCAACCCATGTTGAGTCGTGCCGTTCGCCGTCACTACGTTGCCCTCGCCCTCATCCCGCTCGCCCTCGCCGCATGTAGCAGCGAGGATGGCGCTGAGCCCGGCGCAAGCGACGTCAGCGACCTCGACGCAGGCGGCGCTTTCGACACACCGGACACGCCCGATGCTGCGAGCGGTACCGTTACCGACAGCGCGACAAAAGACGCGGCCAAGGACGCGGCAAGAGACGCAACGAAGGACAGCGCCCTCGTCCCTGAAACGGGCCCGGCTCCCTGCACATGCGCCGCGAACGAAACGTGCCTGAGCAACGGGGCGTGCCTATGCAAAGAGGGCTTCGTGCCTGCGCTCGCAGGCGGCTGCGAAAAGGCGGCTGCGGATAGTCCCGCCCTCCACACCAAAAGCGAAGTTTGCAAAAAATGGAAAGAGGGGCACGTCGTCTCCACGCCGTCGCCCTACACCAAGGGCACGAAGCAGTGCGACGTCGGCACACTGGCCAAGGGTGGCATCACGGACACCCTCTTGCGCATCAACCTGTTTCGCTGGATGGAGGGCCTCGCACCCGTCACCGACGAGTCCACCAAAAATGCGGGCGCCCAGTCGTGCGCCGTCCTGCAAGCGTGGAACGATCCCGCGACCCTCACGCCGAGCCCCCACAAGCCGCAGGCGGCTGCCACCTGTTACACCGCAACCGGTGCAACATGGGCCGGGCAAAGCAACTTGGCGTGGGGTGCGTCGACCTCAGACGCGATCGACCTCTACGTCAAAGATCCCGGTGCGTCGAACGCGGCAAGCTTCGGTCATCGTCGGTGGGTACTGAACCCGCCCCTGGCTAAGGTAGGCATCGGCTTCGTCTCCGGTGGCAGCAATGGAAACACGGGAGGCCAAGCACAGTGCCTCGGCGTGTTTGACACAAGCGGCACCGGACCGTCACCGGCATGGTTCGCGTGGCCACCGGCCGGGTATGTACCCGTTGAAGCTACAAATGGCGTGCTCAACGAAGGGTGGGGCTTTACGTTCCACA
>CAMBEV010000190.1 GCA_945865595.1 Nannocystis exedens
CATCTTCAAGGGATCCTCTTCACTTGTCGCGCGCCATTATCATCGGCACCTCGCGGCGGATCTAGGTAAACCACCTCTCGCCCGCGAAACGTTCTGAGAGTCGTTCGACCCAATTCGCGGCGCACCACATAGTTAGGCAAAAGCGGGACTTTTCCGAAGCCACCCGGCGTATCGCAAATGAACTTCGGCAGCGCGATTCCGCTCAGCCTGCCCTGAAGTGTCTCGATAATCTGCAAACCCTCGTCGAGGGTGGTGCGCAAGTGGCCCGTTCCTCTCACCGGGTCAGCCTGAAGCAGGTAGTAGGGTCGCACTCGAACGCGAACGAGCGCTCGAAATAGTGCCTCGAGTACATCAGCGTTATCGTTGACTCCCCTAAGAAGCACCGTCTGGTTCATCACCGGGAAGCCCGCATCCGCGAGGCGCTCACATGCGGCACGCGCCTCATAGGTAACTTCGTTTGGGTGATTAAAGTGCGTCATCACCCACAGAGGGTGGTGTGGCTGAAGGGCACGGAGCAGCTCGCCCGTAATGCGCATCGGCAGCGTGACAGGCACACGGGTCGCGAGGCGAATGGTCTCGACCGTCGGAATCGCGCGCACTGCGGCAACCACGCGCTCGAGGCGTTCAGTCGCCATCGCAAGCGGATCGCCACCACTAATAATCACGTCGCGCACTTCGGGATGGGCTCGCACGTACGCAAGGGCAGGTCCCAACTGCTCGAGCGGCACAGCGCCACCGCCATCGCCCACCATGCGGGATCGCGTGCAAAAACGGCAGTAGACCGCGCACCTATCTGTCGCGAGCAATAGGACCCGATCGGGGTACCTTTGAATCAAGTGCGGCGCCACCTGATGAGCCACCTCGCCGAGCGGATCGACAAGGTCGCCGGCCACAACTTCGGTCTCAGCGATCGTTGGCACACACTGCAATCGAATGGGGCACTTTGGATCGGCTCGATCGGCAAGTGAAAGGTAATAGGGCGTGATCGATATTGGCAGACCCTGGCCCTCGGCCCTTCGCGCGCCCTCAAACTCGCTCGCCGTGAGCGGAAGCGCTTTCGAAAGTGCGTCGACACGCGTAACCGCGTTGCGCAATTGCCAACGCCAGTCATCTTTATCAGTCAATTCACTTGATGATAAAGCGTCTTGCGCAACAGCCAGGCGGCGACTCATGGCTTAGCGGTTCCGCCGTCACCCGACTGTCCGTCACTCGGCTGCGCGTCACTCGGCTGTCCGCCCTTAGCCTGCTCGGCCTCGAGCTCCTTGGCAATTTGCTTGACCATTTGTTCATCGAGCGTCACCGGATACTTTTTCTTGAGAGCCTCGACGAGCGCGCGTTCGCTTTTCTCGATTTTCTCCTGCACAAGCCTGATGCGAATCGAGCGTTCGGCCTCTTCGTAAGTGCGCGTGCGTGGCTCGTCCTTCTGCGTGACGTTGACTACGAACCACTTGGCGTCACTCTTGCCACCTGCTTGACCGGGGATCACACGATCGATCACGCCTGTGCCGACCTTAGCGAACGCGGCTTGCCTCACCGTTTCGGGAATACGCGCGTTCGGCCCGCGTGCATCGCCCGGTGGACTCGCGAACCCAACGTCGCCCGCAAGGTCGATGGGCCCGTTGCCTTTGGCTTGCGCATCGATCGAGCGCGTTTTGACGAGCTTGCCCCATCCTTCGGCCGAGCGATCTTTCTGTGCAGCAGCGAGCACGTCCTTCGCCGTCGCTTCGTCCTTGACCACGATGACGGAAAGGCGCCTTCGCTCAGGATCGCGAAAGTCGTCGCGATGGGCTTCGAAATAGGCGCGGACCTCAGCGGGGGGCAAGTCGCGAGGCTCGGGCACACCTGTGCGCGCGCTCTCGAGCACGGCGTCACGCAGAATTTCGCGCACCTCTTGTCGCACGAGCGGGTCTTTATCGTAGCCACGCCGCCTCGCCTCTTGGGCAAGCAGCTTGACGTTTATCATTTCTTCGAGGAGCTCTTTGCGCCTCTCGGGCCCCTGGTACCGAAGCCGATCAAACTGATTCATATGGTCGAGCGCAGCCGAATACTCTCCGAGCGTGATCACCTCGCCGCCCACCTCGACGAGAACGTGGTTCGCCTTCGGATCGAGCGCGGCATCTTGCGCGTGCCCGCCGTTCGTCTTGCTGCAGCCGGCCATCCCCGCCATCCCCGCCATCCCCGCCATCCCCGCCATGGCCACCATCGCCACCAGCAACAAAGGTGCAACGGCGCATGCGAAGCGCGCGGCAAAGAAGTTCGATCGACGACGCGGATATCCGTGATTGCTCTGCATAAACACCGCCTGTAACACTATCAGTTCGTCATGGCAGATCCGACCCTTCCGCACCCTAATCTCTCGATTACCCCTCCGCCTATCAACATCCCCGTGCCGGACGCAAATTTGCGCTACCGCCGGGTGGTGCTGAAGCTGAGCGGAGAGGCTCTATGCGGGGCAAACGGCTTCGGTATCGACCCAGAGATTATGCGAGCAACGGCGAGCGAGCTTGCGGAGGTCTATCAGCTTGGCGCACAGGTCGGCGTTGTGGTCGGCGGGGGCAATATCTTCCGCGGCCTCAAGGGCGCGAGCATCGGCATGGACCGCGCGCAGGCCGATGCGATGGGCATGCTCGCCACCGTGATTAACGCGTTGGCCCTACAAGACGCGCTCGAGAAGGCCGGCGTTCCAACACGCGTCATGACTGCGATCGAAATTCGTCAAGTCGCTGAACCGTACATTCGCAGGCGCGCGATTCGCCACCTCGAGCACGGCAACATGGTCATCTTCGCCGCGGGTACAGGCAACCCGTATTTCTCCACTGACACTGCAGCGGCCTTGCGGGCGATGGAAATTCAAGCTGAAGCGCTTTTCAAGGCCACCAAGGTCGAAGGCATCTACGACCGAGATCCTGTCAAGTATCCTGACGCCACGATGTTCACCGCGATGACCGCGGATCAGTTTATCGAGCGCAAAATCGGGGTCATGGACACGACCGCTGTCACGCTTTGCCGCGAGAACAAGATGAGCATTCGTGTCTTCAAACTGACCTCTCACGGTAACATTAAGCGCGTGTTGCTCGGCGAGAACATCGGGACCGTGGTTACCAGCTAGCTCAACAGCAACGCTCAATTCCCGTCTCCGGACACGTCGGATAATTGCCAATCATCCTCGCCCTACTAGAGTGCGTGAAGGGCGTGAAGGTGCGTCCGAGGGGTCGCACACATGTCGAGAGCTCTCAAGAGCGGGTCGTTACTCGCGTTCATGGTCGGCGCATTCGCAGCCGCGGCAACTCCGGCTTGCTCCACCGATCCGTCTCACGAAGACGTGGCGCGCGAGTCGTCCCCGCTACAGAACGGCACGCTCGATGCGACGCACACCTACGCGGTCGGAATTCGGCGGTCACAGGGGCACGGTGTGTTCACTTGCTCGGGCACGCTCGTTGCCCCGAACCTCGTGCTCACCGCGCGCCACTGCGTATCGGAGTTGAACAAGGTGTCGGAAAAGGGCGTCAACTGCTCGACTGACACCTTCGGCAGTGCCTATTCAGCCTCCACCATTGCCGTCACAACAAGCAAGACTTTCGACGACGCCGACAAGGCGAAAAATTGGTACACGGGCTCGAAGGTGTTGGTGCCCTCCGGCAACGCCGGTTGCGGCGCCGACGTCTCACTGATCGTCCTCGCCAAGAGCATTCCCTCGAGCGAGGCCAAGCCTGTCGATCCTGCGATCGACCACTTCATGACTGAGCACCAAACTTACTCGATCAACTACGCCGCAATTGGCTTCGGTAGCACTGCACCCGACACGAACACTTCGGGGTCACGGCACTTCGCCGAAGGGCTCCGCATCACTTGCTTGCGTGGCTCGTCCGCGGTCGATTGTTGGGCCAGTACGACCAAAGCGCCGAGCGCCACGAGCATACTTGAGAGCGAGTTCCTCGGCGATGACGGTGTGTGTGGCGGCGACTCCGGCGGCGGGGCGTACGAGCAGATGACGTTCACCGCGGGCTCACCCAAAGTGGTCGGCGTCGCGGCCCGCGCTGGCGAATCAAACGGGCTGTGTGTGGGCGGAATCTACGAGCGCGTCGATCATCAACGAGATTTCCTCATCTCGGGTGCGACGCAGGCCGCGAGCCTCGGTGGCTACTCAGTTCCCGCATGGGCGCTCTCGGCGGCACCTTCTGACGCCGGTGCACCGACGGTCAACCGCGATGCATCGGCAACGAATTCCGACGCGGGCACGACTGCGTCGACCCCCGCCAAGGCGAGCATCGGCGACCCCTGTGACGCCAACGATCAGTGTGGCACGAACATGTGCGCCGCCGAGTCGGCTGACTTGCCTTTCACCTGTACGAGCGCGTGCGAGGCCGACGACAGTTGTCCTTCCGGCTTCAGCTGCCGCGCAGGCATCTGCGTCTCAGGGCCTGGTGCCCCACCCGAAGTGATCACGACCACGACGACCACGGGCTGCAACACCGCTGACCCGTCGAAGCCAATCCCTTGGCGCGGCTCGGTCTTGTTCATCATCGGGCTTGGGCTGTTCGCCTCCCGATCACGCGCACGCAGCGCTCGCCACGATCACCACGTGGGGCGCACCTGACGCAAGACATCGTGCAGCGTCGCCACTTTGTAACATGGACGATATTATTTACAGCGCTCGCCTCGTGTAAGCGCAGCGCTGCCTCAAAGGCCCAACGCATCGTTTCGCTCTCGCCTTCGACCACCGAAGCGCTCTTTGCGATCGGCGCGGGACCCTTGGTTGTAGGGCGATCGCGCTATTGTAACTACCCCGCGAGCGTTTTGCACCTGCCGCAAGTAGGTGGCTACGTCGACCCTAACCTCGAAGCGATTCTTGCCCTCGCGCCCACGCTCGTGACCGGCGCTCGCGGTCCTCTGGGCAGGAGCTTTGTCGACAAGCTCGAGAGACTCTCGATCGCATCCTATTTTCCGGAAACCGAGAGCGTCACAAACATCGAGTCCATGTTGCTCGGACTAGGCGATCGCACGGGGCATCGCGGCGACGCCGAAGACATAGTCAAGCGCATGAACGGTCGGTTGCAAGCGACGGCTGAACGATTGCGCGCTCTCTCTGCGCCTCGTGTGCTGCTCCTCTACGGCACCGATCCGATCGTCGCTGCGGGAAAGAGCTCCTTCGCTGACGAGATGCTCCGGCTCGCGAGGGCATCCAATGCGGTGACGAACGGCACAGGCTATCCGACGATGGGCCTCGAACACGTGGTGGTGCTCGACCCAGACGTCATCGTCAATGCGACATTCGGCGAAGGAATGGACAACGCGAGCAAGCTCGCCGAGCGCGCCGGATGGAACAAGGTGCGCGCCGTACGGGAGGGTCGCGTGTTTGAGCTTCACGACGAATCGGTCCTGCGACCTGGACCCCGCCTGCCCGAAGGCGTCGAAGCCCTCGCGAAGATAGTACACCCGTGAAGCAGCGCCTCGATGTGCTCTTGGTCGACCGTGGCCTCTGCGAAACGCGGGCACGCGCGCAGGCGCTCATTCTCGCAGGACGCGCGCACGTCGACGGCATGCGCGTCGACAAAGCCGGCTCGCTGATCGCCAACGACGCGACCATCGAACTCGTCGGCGACTCGATTCGCTACGTATCGCGCGGCGGTATCAAGCTCGAGGGGGCGCTCGATACGCTCGGCGTGTCGGTCACCGGCCTGCGTTGTCTCGACGTCGGCGCCTCAACCGGGGGGTTCACTGACTGCCTGCTTCAGCGGGGCGCTACGTCGGTCGCAGCGGTAGATGTTGGCTACGGCCAGCTTGCGCAGAAACTCCGTGACGACCCGCGCGTGCTCGTACTTGAGCGCACAAACGCCCGCGCCCTCGAGCCTGTTGCAATCGGTGGCATGGTCGACCTCACCGTCGTCGACGCATCGTTTATTGGATTAGGTAAGTTACTTGACGCTGTATGCCGGTGCACAAAACCGGGCGGGAGCTTGCTCGCCCTCATCAAGCCGCAGTTCGAATCGGGCCGCGCAGAGGTCGCAAAGGGTCGGGGCGTCATCTCAGACCCTGCCGTAAGGCGGGCCGCGATCGACGCTACGCTCGCGTCGGTCACTCTCCACGGTTTCTCGATCGAGGGCACGTGCGACAGTCCGATCGCTGGCCCCAAGGGAAACCTCGAGGCGTTTGTCTACGCGCGACGTTAGGGCGTGTTTACTCGTTTTTAACGTTTGATCACTTCAGTACGGTCGTCGTCTAGGAATGGTGACTCGGTCAGTTGCATCCGCGGCTCGCTTCGATTGTCGACGAGGTCAAGATTGGTCGAGCGCAAGCGGTCCGACAAGCCCAGCGCGAGCACCCAGAGAATCTTCACCGCGATGATCGGATCTTGGCGCATGAGTGCGAGCATGTCCGGCTGCGCAATCACGAGCATGCGTGCTTGCGTGACCGCGCGAACAGTCGCTGAGCGGGGTCGCGACTCAAGCAGTGACATTTCACCAAAATGGCGACCAGGAAGGAGCTCGGCGATTTCGATGCCCGTTTTCTCGACGCGGAGCTTTCCGCTCAGGATGAGGTACAAATCGGTGTCGTTGCCCCCCTCGCTCACGATTTCGTCGTCCGGCGAGGCGCTGCGCTCTCGGGCAATACCAAGCACGCTCATCTGCTCTTTGTAGGTAAGGTGCGAAAAGAGGGCGAGCTTGCGAACGGTTTCGATGCGTGTGATCAGCGCCTGCGTTTCTTCGTCGGATTCAGCGCTTGCCACCTGCAAAATGACGACGCTGATGTTGTCGTCGCCACCCTTGAGATTCGCTCTCTTCACGAACGATTGGTCAAGATGGTGAATCGGTCCGACGCGAAACGCATCTTCGAGTTCGCTGTCTTCGAAGTACTGATAGAGCCCGTCTGAGCAGAGCATCAAGACGTCGGCCGGAAGCAGATCAAGCACGAGCGTGTCCACTTGCACGGCGGCTTGCGAGCCCACGCTGCGCGTCAGGATGCCGAGGTGCGGACTCAAATGGGCTTGCTCGGGTTTCAAAACACCGGCCTTAATTTGCGCTTCGACCAACGTGTGATCTTCGGTGAGCCGATGCAACTTGCCCTGGCGGAACAGGTAGATACGGCTGTCACCGACATGACCAATCACGGCGACCTGGCCCGCTCGCACGAGGCAGGAGGTCGTCGTACCCATGCCGCGCTTGGCGGGCGTTCGTTGGCCCTCTTCGAAGATCCG
>CAMBEV010000191.1 GCA_945865595.1 Nannocystis exedens
TGCGGGCGTTGCGCCCATTGTGGAGCGTGCCGCCGATCCCCTCGTCGGCAGGCCCGCGCCGCGCGTTCACGGCGTAGCCCACGACGGTTCAGACATCGACACCGACAACCTCAAGGGCCGCTTCGTCGTCCTCTACTTCTACCCAAAAGACGAAACACCGGGTTGCACCAAGCAGGCCTGCTCCTTCCGCGACGCGTGGAAAGACCTCTCAAAAGACGGGGCCGTCATGATCGGCATCTCGGCCGACAGCGACGAGTCCCACAAGAAATTCGTGGCGCGCGCCACACCATCGTGATCGCGCCCGACGGAACAGTAAAGAAAGTTTACCGTAAGGTCGACGTCTCGGTGCACGCACAAGAGGTCCTCAAAGCACTGCGGTGACCACGCCGCGCCACCCCGCCACCACGGTCAGGTAGACACTTTCTGGCGACGGTGGTACTGCCTCGCGCAACTCCCAGATGCGTGCATCTTCGAGCCCCACGAACACCATGGTTTCTTCAGCGATTTCTGAGGTTTTTGTCGGATTGTCCAGCCTCTCGGCGGCCGAGGCCGCGGGTGGCGTTGAGGTTGATCTCCACAAGGGCGTTTTTATCCAAATCGCGCTCTTCGTGTTCTTGATGCTCGTCCTCAAGCCGCTGCTGTTCGATCCCATGCTCAAGCTCTTCGAAGAGCGCGAGAAGCGAATCGATGGTGCCAAAGCACTCGCGCGCGAGATCGACGAGAAATCCGCGTCCGCCCAGGCCACCTACGACGCCGAAATGGGCAAAGCCCGCGCCGTGGCCAACGCCGAGCGTGACAAGCTTCGCGCTGACGGTTTGCGCACCGAGAACGAAATTTTGAGCCGCGTTCGCGCGGAGGCCGGCGCCACGCTCGAAGAGGGGCGCAAGAAGACGCACGCCGAAGCGGAAATCGCGCGCGCTGCGCTCAAAGGTCAATCCGCTGAACTCGCGCGGTCAGTCGCCAGTCGCGTGCTCGGACGAGAGGTCCACTGATGAAGACCGTTCGACGGGCACCGTTTGCATCGCTTGGCGCGGCGTCCTGCGTCGCGGCGCTGGCGGCTACGCCTTCCTTTGCGCAGCACCGCGATGAGCACGCTCCGCAGCATGCCGAACACGCCGCCGCAACGGAGCCGAAGCACGAAGGCGGGCAGGGCGGCGATCACGACCATCCCGAGTCCGTCAACTGGACTGACTTCAGCAAGCCCAATCAGCCGCCGTTCATCGCGCTCGTCATTAACACCGCGCTCCTCTTCGGCCTCTACTACTGGAAGGGGAAGAAGCCGATTGCAGAGGGCCTCAAGAATCGTCGTCTCGCGATCGCAAAAGAAATCGAAGAGGCCGCCCGTCTCAAGGCCGCGGCCGAAGAGCGCGCGAAGGTTTACCAAGCGAAGCTTGGCAAGCTCGACGAAGAGCTCGCAACCGCACGCGAAGCTCTCTTACAAGCTGGCAAGGCAGAGCGAGACCGGGCAGTCACCGACGCGACAGAGAAAGCCGATCGCATGCGCCGCGATGCGGAATTCATGGTCGAGCAAGAAATGAAACAACTTCGGGTCGATATTCAGCGCGAGACCGTTGAAGCTGCGATCGTGGACGCAGAAGATCTCTTGAAGAAGCGCATCACGCCAGCCGACCACGAGCGCCTCGCCGAGGAATACCTGGCCGATTTGTCCAAGCTCACTGCGGGAGGTGCGGCATGAGCGTCTCTCTCGTCGCGCGTCGCTATGCGACCGCGCTCTATGAGCTGGGCAACGAGACGGGTGAGCTCGATACGCTCACTGGCGAGATCGATCGCCTCGCAGTCTCTTACAAAGAGAGCCCCGAGCTGCGAGCCGCGCTAGAGAATCCGCTGATCGCGCATGCGTCCAAGCGCGCAGTGGTTAACGAAATTGCCGAGCGCCTATCGGCAAGTCAGTTGACCAAAAACGCACTCGCGATGCTCGTCGATCGTCGCCGCATCAAGACTCTCCCGTTCATTGCCCGGGCGTTGCGTGAGCTTGCGGATCGCAAGAAGGGCGTCCTTCGCGCAGAAGTCAGCTCCGCGGCTCCCCTTGGTGATGCGTACTACGCGAGGCTGCAGGACCAGCTGCGCCGCATCACGGGCAAGCAGGTCGTCATCGACCGCACCGACGACCCAACTCTCATCGCCGGCGTGGTCACGCGCATTGGTGATCGCGTGCTCGACGGCTCGTTGCGTACGCGCCTCTTGGCCATGAAAGATGCACTCGCTCCGAATGCATCTTGACGGGCAACGCCCCGAAGGCCCCGAACAAATTTCCAGCATTCTTTAGTCAAGGTCGTTTACGAGGGATAAGTCATGCAGCTTCGCGCCGAAGAGATCTCGCAAATCATCAAAAAGCAGATCCAGAACTACGAGAAGGCCGCCGTCACGACCGAGACCGGCACCGTCCTCAGCGTTGGCGACGGCATCGCGCGCATCTACGGCCTTGAGAGCGCGATGGCGGGCGAATTGCTTGAGTTCCCCGGAAACCTGATGGGGATGGTCCTCAACCTCGAAACCGACAACGTCGGTGCCGCCATCTTCGGCGAGAGCGAGACCATCAAAGAGGGCGCCATCGTTCGGCGCACCGGTCGCATTCTCGACGTCCCCGTCGGCGAAGCGCTCATCGGCCGTGTTGTCAACGCGCTCGGCCTCCCGATCGACGGCAAGGGCCCGATCGAAACGCCTCATCGCCGCCGCGTCGAAGTGAAGGCGCCCGGCATCTTGGCGCGCCAGCCCGTCAAAGAGCCGATGCAGACCGGCATCAAGGCGATCGACGCAATGGTTCCCATCGGCCGCGGTCAGCGCGAGCTCATCATCGGCGACCGCCAGACCGGCAAGACCGCAGTCGCGCTCGATGCGATCATCAATCAAAAGGGGCAGAATATGCACTGCTTCTACATCGCCATTGGGCAGAAGCAGTCGACAGTCGCCAGCGTCCTCGCGAAGCTCGAGGCACACGGTGCGATGGAGTACACAACGATCGTCCTCGCCGGCGCGTCCGAATCGGCGCCGCTCCAGTTCATCGCGCCGTACACCGGTGTCACGATGGCCGAGTACTTCCGCGACTCTGGCCGTCACGCCCTTTGCGTCTACGACGACCTCTCCAAGCAAGCGGTCGCATATCGTCAACTTTCTTTGCTATTGCGCCGACCGCCGGGCCGCGAAGCCTATCCTGGCGACGTCTTCTACATTCACTCGCGCCTCCTCGAGCGCGCAGCGAAAATGGCCGACGAGTTTGCAGTTGTGCCAAAGGAAACATCCGACTGGAAGGCCATCGGCGCGGCGACCGTTCACCGCGGTGAGCCCGGTTCGCATTCCTCAAAGGACGAGCTCAAGCAAAAGGGCGAGGGTCACCACATTCTGCGCAACCCGAACTCGGGTGGTTCACTCACTGCGTTGCCCATCATCGAGACCCAAGCAGGCGACGTGTCGGCGTACATCCCAACCAACGTCATCTCGATCACCGACGGTCAAATCTTCCTCGAGTCCGACCTCTTCTTCTCAGGCGTTCGGCCCGCGATCAACGTCGGTATTTCCGTTAGCCGCGTCGGTGGCAATGCGCAGATCAAGGCGATGAAGCAGGTCGCCGGAACGCTCAAGCTCGACCTCGCGCAGTACCGCGAGAAGGCTGCGTTCTCGCAGTTTGCCTCCGACCTCGACAAGGTCACGCGCGACCAACTCGACCGCGGCGTGCGCCTCGTCGAAGTGTTGAAGCAAGGCCAGTTCGTGCCGCAGGTGGTTGAGAAGCAAGTCATCATCATCTACGCCGCCGTCAGAGGTTACGTCGACGCATTCGAGACCAAGCAGCTCGGCGCCTACGAGGAAGGCCTGCAGGCGTTCGTCGAGGCCAAGTACCCGCAGCTCCTCTCCGGTATCCGCGAGAAGAAGCAACTCGACAAGGAACTTGAAGAAGTCCTCAAGAAGGCCCTCGACGAGTTCGCCACAGCCTTTGGTAAGGGCGAAGCGAAGAAGAACTAACCATGCCTTCGCTCAAGTCGATCCGAAAACGCATCACGAGCACCAAAGCGACGCAGAAGATCACGCGCGCCATGAAGATGGTCGCGGGCGCTCGCCTCACGCGCGCCCAGCAGCGCATTGTCGCGCTTCGTCCCTACGCCGTCAAAACGGGCGAAGTGCTGAACGATGTGGCCGCAACCGTTCGTGCGACCGACACCGATCTCACCGACGACGTGCCAGCTCACCCACTGCTTGCGCATCGGCCCGCGAAAAAGGTGCTCTACGTCGTACTGACCAGCGATCGCGGTCTCTGCGGCGGGTTCAACGCGAACATTAGCAAGACGGCGTTCCGCGCCGCGCGCGAAGCCAAGGAGAACGGCGTCGACGCGCACTTCGTGACGATCGGCAAGAAAGGCCGCGACTTTCTCACGCGGCGTGGCGTCAAAATCGATCACGACTTCGCACGAATATACGACGGACTCGACCTATCGAAGGCGCGACAAGTCGCCGACTGGCTGGTCTCGCGTTTCCGTCGCGGCGAGTACGACGCGATCGTGCTCACCTACACCCAGTTCAAGAGTGCGATCACGCAGAACGTCGTGAGTGAACGCCTCCTTCCGCTCGTCGTCGAAGAGAGCGACCACGTGGCGAGGCCAGACTTCCATTTTGAGCCCAACCAAGTGGGCCTGCTCGAGCGCCTCGTTCCGATGTACATCGAAGTGAGCCTCTACCGGGCGCTACTCGACAGCCAAGCGAGCGAGTACGGCGCGCGCATGACCGCGATGGACGCCGCGACACGCAACGCGAAGGACATGATTGGTCGCTTGACGCTCATCTACAATCGCGCGCGCCAAGCCGCGATTACGAAAGAGCTGATGGAGATCATTGGCGGAGCCGAAGCGTTGAAGGAGTAGTCGACCCGCGTCGGGGCATGAACCTCGTCTAAGGAAGGTTGCCTTCAATCTTGAGCGACCACGTGGCAGACAAAGCGCACGTTGAGGGTGAATCGAGATTCTGCACCAGCAACGCGAAGTCCCGTGCGTCGTCATGGCCGTGATTATCTTCGAGTTCGAAATCGATGACGTCGTTGCCCGTCGCGTTGGTGCTCTGCAACAGCACGCCCCCAACGCACGACGCGTCGTATAGTGAGACGTTGAAGTTGTGTCCCACAGGTGAAGTCAGCGTTGCACGAAGCTTGAGCTTCTTCTTCGTGAAGACACTCGCGTCGTCTTCGGTCATGGTGAACTTCACCCACTCGTTGCGATAGCCGCCCCACGTGATGGACGGGGTGCCTGTGTCGCCGCTTACGGTACCGATTACGTTCGGCGACTGGCACGTCGTCACGACGTCGCACGAGCTCGTTCCGCCATCAGTTGCGGCGTCTGAGCCGGCATCTTTGGCCGCGTCGCTCACAACGTCTGCGTCGCTTGCATCGGCGAGATTCGCATCGACGTCGGGTTTGTCACTATCGACTGCAGCGTCGATTGCTGCATCAACGCTTGCTTCCTTTGCCGCGTCTTTCGATGCCGCGCTTGCATCGACGCCAGCGTCGCTTGCAATCGCAGGCGCGCACGATCCAACACTTGCAACGTTTCCAGTTCCAGGATCACTACCAAACGTAACTGCATTGGATACGAAATTGATCGTTTCTGCGGGTGTTGCGATGGGTATCTTCACATCCGGAAGTGGGTACGGAATCTTTCCTTTGATCGGAACGTCGAGTTCGATTGTGGGCTTGAGAATAAAATTGCCCGATCGCGTGATCGTTCCTGTGTAGCTTGCTTTGTCACCGCTGATCGCTGCGCACGTGCCGCGAAATGTGGCGCTTACCGTGCTTCCTTCGGCAAGCCTGAGTTTCAACGTCCCAGGCAGACCACCTGGAAGCGGAATCGGCGGAAGATCGATCGGTGGAAGATCAGCTTTTGCCGTCACCTCACCACCATCGAGCAAGTACGGATCGAACACGGCTTCGGAACCGAAATCGATCTTCACGTCGGTTAGTCCAGGAACTGGACCATCGTAGGACGGCAAGCCGGTCATTTTGACCGACACTCTTCCTTCGAGAACAAATGATCCTGTGACGATTACCTTTCCTCCGCCAGGCTTCGCTGTCAGCTTCGGTTCTTCGATCGAGCCACTGGCTGTTGCAAGGGCATCGACGGTGTTGGTTCCGACTCCACTCACCTTGAGCTGCAGCTGAACCGGCGACCCTGTTGGCTGCATGCCGGTGTCGAAGTTCACCCCTGGAAGCGCTGCGGCTTCGGCATGAAACTTCACTTCGCCAAGCTCGCCCGTGGGCAGCACATTTTCGCCTTGCGCAGCACTGCATGCCGACACGCAGCCCGCGGTCACGATCACGAGAGGTAGTAATGTTCGCAAGAATGTCATT
Organism: Nannocystis exedens; assembly: GCA_945865595.1. Classification (GTDB taxonomy): domain Bacteria; phylum Myxococcota_A; class Polyangia; order Polyangiales; family Polyangiaceae; genus JAHFDX01. Next base: position 6,347 of record CAMBEV010000191.1, read on the forward strand.
TGGATGCTCACCATGGTGTGGAGTCCACCGAGTAGCAAATGGTGAGCCAGTGACACGCGCCCGCTTAAGGCTTGAAAAACGGCAACTTGAGGCGCAGCACGCCTGGTTCGAACGGCGTTCAGGTGGCTCCCCAGGCCCCCCTAGAGTGCGCGCATCTTTACTTCATCTGTGACAGCCGCTCCGCAAAGTGCGGCGACTTGGCTACACGCGTCAGCTTCCCTGCGTCCATCGCGAGTTTCACGCTCTCGCCGCGCTGCGGAACTTGCTCGCCCGCGATCTCTTGCGTGATGCCGTCCTTGTGGCCGCCCCACATCTCTTCGACGACTTCGCTGGTGCAGCTCGCGCCGCAACCCTTCGGCGCATACACGACCCGTGAGCGGAGCATCCCGCCTTGCCACGACGACTCGGACTTCGTCACTTCAGCAGTCACGTAGTGAGGCGCCTGATCCACAACGACCGTCGCAGGCGCGGCTTGCGCGGCGAAGCTCGTGATCGCAGCGAGCGTCAGTGGTGCGACCGCGAGCAACCGGTTTTTGCGCCGCGCGATTCCGTAGAACACCGCGCCAAAGAGAAGGCCGAGCGCGTAGGGGCTCGTTGCTCCGCGCGACGTCGTGGCGGCCGTGCATCCGCCCGAGCTGGCATCAGCAGCGTCGTTACCTGTACCGGGTTCGTTCGGGTAGATAGCGCTCACACCCTGCACATCGTCTTCGCTCGGCTCCCTGCGCGACAGTTCGCCGCTCTTGGTGAAACCAAACATGAGCGCGTCATCGATCTGGCCTTCGTCGCCAAGCCCGAGGCTATGCCCGAGTTCATGTGCGACCACGTGCCTGA
>CAMBEV010000192.1 GCA_945865595.1 Nannocystis exedens
GAGCCCCTCGCGCGGACCCCGTATCTGCTGTGTCCGATCGGGATGGACTTCAACGATCCTATCACGGATCTGCGCGCCCTGCTGGAGCGCTACAACCGTGAGCGATACGGCGATACGGGCACATGGACGATCCTTGCCGGACTTGACGATCACTTCGCGCTTCTCGGTCAACACAAAGACGACCTGCCCGTGCTCTCGGTCGATCCCAACCCCTACTGGATGGGCTTCTACGCGTCGCGTCCCGAGCTGAAGCAGCGCCCCACGCGCATCACACGCACGCTTGTCCTGGCCGAAAAACTATCCGCACTCGAACCACCGGACGCCAAGCTTGAAGCCGCGCTCCACAAGGGCTGGTCCAACGTCGTCCTGATGAATCACCACGACGCCATCACCGGGACGTCGCCCGATCGGATCAGCCACTCCGAACAGAAGACGTGGCTCGACGACGCCGAGGCCGCGGCCAAGGACGCGCTGCGGCGCGCGAGTGCGGGTGGTCCCGTGCCTGCGCCTATCGCACCAACACGCGAAATCCAATGGCGCCGCGAGGGCTCGAGCTTGCGCGTGACAACGCCGCACTATGCGCTCTGTTTTTCACGAGCGCGCGGGTGGTGCATCACGAGCTTCGTCGCGCTCGGTAAGGAGCAGTTAATGGGCATTGGGTTCGACCTCATCGTTTACTCAGACGAGGGCGGCCTCTGGAGACTGGGACACGAGTACCGCGGCGGTGGCTTCACCGAGCGCGATCGAGCGAGCCTGCGGCCTGCGAAGATCGACGTGGTGGCGATCGAGGGCGGCGTCGCGATCGTTCTGCAGTCCGACTTACGCGGAAAGCGCTTCACGCGCACGGTGACTTGCCGTGGCGATGATCCGCTCCTCCGCCTCCGCGTCGAGGGCCACGTCGCACGCCGTCAGACCGTCACAGCCCGCTTCGAGATGACCCACGGACCGGTGGGCCTGAGGATGGACACGATCGGTGGCAGCATCGAACGTCCACGCGAACGCGGTCACTCGCCCACCTTCTGGCCCGTGCCCTCCACGTTGTCTTTGCGGGGCCCCACGCACGCGCTTCACTGCGCGTTCGAAGCACCGAGCGCCGTGTCGTTCAGCCCTGCGCATGCGCTCGAGTGGATCGTCGCACGGAACTCGACCAAGGAGCGCGCCTTCGGAATTCTCCCCGTGCTCGCACACCCCATGGGCGGCACTAACGATGCGCTGCAGACCCACGAGGCCGCGATGTTCGTTACGACGGGCCCCGTCGGGCACCCGATACCGCCCGAGCTCCGGCGGCGACTCGAGCTCGCGTGGCTGCCTGACGACATTCACGCGGTCAAGCGATGGGTGCGCACCCTGGTGCAATGCGACGACGCGGACGTGTCGTTCTCAGCGATCAAGCGCGCGGACGTGGGAGATGGCGTTATTGTTCGCCTCATCCACGAGCACCCCTGGGGCAAGAGCGTGAACATCGCGATCCCGGGGCGCGAAATTCGAGCCGCGTTCCTTTGCGACGCGCGAGAACACGACCTTGCGCCGCTCGAGGTCGCGGGCGGGGAGGCACGGGTGGGTATTGTACAGCGCCTCACGACGGTCCGCCTGCTGGTGCCTGGGTGCCCCGACGCTTGACTCTTGACGCAGGCCACGTCGGGTGGTCTACCCGCCTCCTTCGTCCACAAGGAGCACCGATGCGTTACGCAATTTCGTTCGTTGGGTTGTTGGGTCTTGGGTCACTTGCACTCTACGGCTGTAGTTCCAGCAATAGCGGCACGCCAGACGCAGGGACCGACGCGCCCGCGCCAAAGCCAGATGCGAGCGCCGACACAGGACCACGCCCCGACGGTGGCAGCGAAGCCGGCAGCACCGGCCTCGGTTCATCGTGCGCGAACGCCATCGCAGTCGACCTCAGCGCTGAAACTGACGGCGACCTCAACGCGGTCGGAAAGTCGATCTTCTACTCGGTCAACGTCACTGCGGGCGACTTCTTGCTCATCTCAGCCTCGACGGCCGCAACCGCTGACACCGTCGCCGGCGCGGTTGTCGACACCGCGATCTCCGTCTTCGATGCCACGGGCGCGAAGCTCCTCGCCAACGATGACGACGCGTTCCCGCGATACACGACGGACGCCCAGTTCTTCTACCGCGCTCCAGCGACCGCTACGCTCTGCATGCAGGTCACCGACTTCGACACGTGGAAGGGCGATCCCGCCACGCTAGCGACCGATTCGACCTTCAAGTTCTTTGCCGGCGTCATCAGTCCCGATGCCGAAGTCGTGACCTTCGACACCGAGCCAAACGACACGACCGCTGCGCCGCAGATCGGCAAGCTGAAGGCCGCCACGACAGGCGTCGGAGCGTATACGTACCTCGGCGGCGTACTCAGCAGTGCAGCCGACGTCGACACCTACAAATTCACCGTCCCGACCGGAGCCAAGAGCCTCAACGTCACGGTGCCGCCGATCGGCGCGCCGCTCACCAAGGGCGTCTCAAGCTACGGATCCACGATGGCGCGCTTCACGGCCACCGTAAAGAAACTTGACGGCACGATCGTCGCCGAACTTTTGCCGCCCGCGGGCCAGGTCGAAAGCATGTCCGACTCGCTCACCGCGCCGGTCGATGCTGGCGACTACTACCTCGTGATCGGTCGTCCTACCGGCGTCACCGCTGGGGCCAACGACTTCTACGCCACCACGATTGCGTTCGGTGCAGGCAACACACCTGAAGCCGAAGCCATCGCCGCACACACCAACGACACCCTTGCGGCTGCAGAGGCGCTCACGATGACCGCGGACACAGCGAACGCCAAGCTCAAGCACGGCTACATCCTCGCGCACCTTCCGACAGGCGATGCCGCCGACAACTTCTCGTTCGCGGTTGCCAACGGTGACAGCGTCGCCGTTGCGTGCGGTGCTGCGCGCAACGGTTCAGGCCTTCAGGGCTTCAAGATGGACCTATTCGTCGCGGGCACCTCGAAGCAATCTGAAACCGAGTCGGCCACCGCAGACCTCGCGTGGTCGTCGGGCAAAGGCGCGTCGAAGGCGCCGGTCGTGGCCAGTGCGGCCGGCACCGCGGTGCTCCAGCTCACTTCCGGCAGCGCGTCGACGACGAACACGGGCCGGTATTACCTGTGTGGCGTGCACGTGACATCGCCTTGATGGCGGCGCTGCACTCCTAGGGCGAAGGTGGCGGCTCGAAAAGGCCGCCGGGTCCCGTTTTCCGCGGTGCGGCGGGCGGTTCCGCGGTCGCCACGCCGGTCGCCACAGCGGGCACCGAGGGCGGCTTAATGGCAGCAGGCCGCGTGGAAGCCTTTGCTTCAACGGAAGCACCGGCCTTCGTGGTGCCGGCATCTGCGTGGGTGTCCACGAGCGGGGCACCCACGATCGGGGCGGCCGGCTCTGAGGTCACGGGCGCGAGGGGCGCACCCATCGAACTCACAGGCGGCGACGCGGGGACCGGGTCCTTGCTGTCGCGAAGGCGAATGATCGTCGTGGCCAACACTGCGCCGAGCAGCAGCGCGGCCCCGCCCACCACCATGCGCGCATCGGGCCTCCTGCGAACCGCGTCGCCATCGCTGGAGCCATCGCGGGTCACCGGTTCGCCGGTGCCAGCGCCCACCCGAGTGCTGGCGTTTCTTCGTGCCGCACGCGGCTGCGACGGTTGCTCTGTAATGGTGACCTGCGCGCGTCGGTCGGCTTCACACCCAACGCTGTCGGCGGCGCTGACGAGTGCGTCGAGCGCCTCACCCGCAGAGGCGTAGCGGTCTGAGGGCTGCTTGGCCATCATCCGGAGCACAACCGCATCGAGCGCTTTTGGAACATCGTGATGCAGTGCGCTCATCGGCGGCGGCGCGGCGTTAATGTGAAGGGCAAGTAAGTTGACTATTGAGTCTGAGTAGAACGGCGGCTCCCCCGTGAGTGCGACATAACAGATGACGCCGAGCGCGTAGACATCGGTGGCTGCGGATACTGGCGCGCCGAGGCATTGCTCGGGCGACATGAAGGCCGGCGTGCCGATCGGGTTGCCCGTTCTTGTTCGGGGTTGGTTGGGCTGGTTCTGCAAGGCCTCGGTTGAGAGCTTGGCAATCCCAAAGTCAAGCAACTTGACCTTGTCGAGGCGGCCGTCGCGAAAGCACAAGAAGATGTTCTCGGGTTTGAGATCGCGGTGAACGATTCCCTTGGCGTGGGCTGCGTCGAGAGCGCGCACGACCGGGTCCAAGATGGCGACGAGCTCGCGCACCGAAAGCGGATCGCGCCGGTTTAGAAACGCGTCGAAGGGCTGGCCCTCAAGGAGCTCCATCGCAAAGCAATGGCGCTTGTCGGGCAGCTGCCCGAAGCTAAAGATGTCAACAATGTTGGGGTGCTGAATTTCGTTCACCGCACGCGCCTCTTGAATGAAGCGCGCGACCGCGTTCTGGCTCGCACCCACGTCGTCAGAGAGCACTTTGATGGCGGCGCGTTTGCCAATGATGGGATGGCGCGCGCGGTAGACCGTGCCGAAGCCCCCGCGGCCGATCTGCGCTTCCACGACGAACTCGCCGACGAGGGTGCCGGGTTCGAGCGGAAGGTCAACCCCAAGGGGGTCGTCTGCAAACGAGTCGCTGTAGTCTGTGCCTCCGGGAACGGCCATGCGCTGCCCCTAGCGTGTCAGGCCCAACGCGGACGCGCAAGTGTTCGCCGCGAGCTGCTCCTACCTTGTGCGTGTCGCGCGCTTATAGATCCGCGAGCCGCGGTCGCTCACGTAGAGAAGGTCGAGCGCGGTGTCGCCGTCGAAGTCGCCCCACGCGACATGCTGGTAGCTGACGTCAGCGGCGGGAACGTCCGAGCTGCTCTCGGACTTGGCAACGACAGCCACCGTCATCTTGTCATCCTTGCCCTCAACGCGAACGCGGGCGGTCTTGACCCTGCCGCTGCCCCAATGGGTGTCGCCGACCACGGCGCCGAGCCACCAGACCTTCGCCGTGCCTGCGGGCTTGGCACCGGCGTCGCTCGCGTCGTAGTCAGCCTCCGGAGGCGATTGCGCCCACGCGAGCGCGTCGCCTGAGACGCTCTCGAATCCGTCCAGGTGCTTGACTATAAGGCAGCGCCCGCTGGGCCCATTGCATTCTACGTTGATGTAAAATCCCACGCGCCGATCGCCTCGTTGCGACTCTCTTCCCTTGAGCCCACCGCTCCGCGTGAGCACAACGAAATCGGTGTCGCCGTCGTTGTCGAGATCAACAGGGAACGCCGAGATGGCTTGGTGGTCACCCGCACCCTCCGGAAGCCCAGTCATGGCGATCCCAGCTTGCCCGGGGTAGAGCATGTACGCTCGCCCCGACACCTCGTCGGACGATCCGACGCTCGTGCCAGTCACCAGCGTGATCCATGCATTCGGATCGCCGGTAAATACGGGCGCTACCTCAATCCACTCGTTTCGGGTTTCTCTGAAAGCAACTGGCGCAGTGATGTCGATCGCACTTTGACTCACTGCGCAGTCGGATGCGAGAGGCGCCTTCTCATTCAGCCGCGCCCACCGCGCCAGCCCCGATGCTCTAAAACTGCCTAGCCCGGGGGCGAGGGGATCGAGGTAGGTGGTTGGGTTCTGGACGGTCACCACTTGGGTCTCCTCGCCACCCGTCGCGTTCGAAAGTTGCAACGCACCCATGCTCATCGCTCGTTTGTACGGGTCGTCGTTGATGTGGACGCCTGCGTGAGCGCTGCTGCACTCGAAGGTAAGGGGCGTGGCTAGCCAGTCGCTCGAGATGGCTCTGACCAGTGCAAGATTGAACTTTGCGCTGCCGCGGGACTTGTGGTCATCGTTGCACTGCTCGGAAACGCACGATGTCAGCAGCACCGATCCGGGCGATGTGGTGCTCTCGGGCACGAAGGCTGGTGTGACATGGCCCGAAAGACGCGCGATGACTTTGGGCGCCATCGCCGACAGGTCTGGGCGTCCACTTGTAGAAAGTACGCTGCTCGTTATACCTGCGCGCACACTCGGCCCCGCACCGGCGTTAGACTCTTCGGTGATCGCGAGCAGGTCAACGCTGCTCGCGCCGCTCAGGGAGCCGCTTACAATACCGCCCAACACGGTTGCCCGATGGTCGATCGTGCGGGGGGGAGAGAACCCCGTCGTCGGGCGGGCCTCAAAGATGCGGACGCCCCTGTCGTTCGCAAACCACGCCCAGATATCGTCCCGACCATCGCCGTTCAGGTCGCCAAAGCCCGCAGCGAGCACGCTCCCTGATCGCAGGTCCAACCGACCCGAATATTGCGTGGCGTCTTGGTTTGGAAAGGCGAGCGAGAGTTCGGGCAGGCTACCGGTGGCGCTTACGTGATCGCACAGACCAACCCCCGCCCGGGCCTGTTTGCACAGGAGGAGCGCGGGATGGGTGTACCCCTGCACCTTCCCAGCACCGATGGCGAGCGGGTACTCTGGGATGAGCCCCACACTGGCGGTGTGTGTGATCAGCGGCACGAACTGCCCTTTCATGTCATGAAGGACGTACGACCGCGAGGCATAGCCGTTGCCGCTTACGGCCGTGCGCGCGTTGAGAACGAGATCGTACACGCCATCGCTCCTGAGGTCGGCCGCAAACACCGCGTTGGGTCCCCGCGCGGCAGGGTATTTTGCGGCGAAGATTTGAGACTGCACGCCGACTTCCCACTCGCAGCCAGGGTCTCCGGCCCAAGGGGTCAGCACCTCGAGTTCCGCCGCCAAGGGGTCGAGCGGGTCGCCCGTGAAGACCGCAATGTGACCACACGGTGCCTCCTTGTCAGGGGGAATGCCCAGGACAACGCGGTGCTCCGGCGCGTCCGTGGCAGGCCTGCTCAAGAGGGGTTTTGCGGTGCGCGTTATCGCGGAAAACCGCACGAGCGAATCAGGATCGCCGTTTGCGCCGTGGACCCAAAGGAGGGGCGAATCGCCTGTACGCCCCAACAAGAAATCAACGCCGGCCCCTTGGATCTGGCCAATCGGAAAGGGTTCTGATTCGAACTCACGGCGCTGATCACCGAGGCCAGTGTGCACGACGGTGAAGCGACGACCGTCCTCGTCGACCGTGAGCAGGCGCGCGCGCTCGCCGCGGGGAGCCTCCACGATTCGACTTGCCGGTGCCGGAAAGAGCGTGACCGCCTTGCTTCGCGTCGCGTCGAGAGGTGAAAAATAC
>CAMBEV010000193.1 GCA_945865595.1 Nannocystis exedens
ATTTTCTTCGTGTGTGCGAACTCGTTGATGATGCTGAGCAAATATGAATCGGCAACTCCCTTGACGATTGGCGCGGTAGCCTCGGTCGCGCGAAGTCGGGCGAGCACGCGCATCGAGCCCTCGCTCGCGGGTGCATCGACGACAGCGCACACGTTCTCGCATTCACCGTAGCGATTCTCGTGAAGCATCTTCTCGGAGTGGCCGTCGACCGACGAGACGAGACGGTTGTAGTTTTCGCCCATCGCTTCGCCCGTGCTTTCAGCGATCGAGTGATTCGATGTCATCAACAGCGTGGGGATGCCTTTGGCCCAGATGCCGCGGCGAGCGAGCATCGCCTGGCGCTGCGCTTCGATGAGGACCGGGTGGCCCACGTCTTTGCCAACGGCCATCACGTGCGCGAAGCCGTGAAGAATCTGGTCCTTGGCGAGATCGAGGCAGAGCCAAAGGATGCGGCCGTAGCCGTCACGGCTCAGGTCGCTTTCGCAGTGCCACGTGCCTCGGCGCGCGTTGAGCGTGGCCATCTTCGCGATCGCGTAGAGCTCTTTCGCGGTCCAGTCGCCCCACTGGTGGACGGGGCCGTGCGTCTCGAGCGTATTGTACCCAGCGAGGCGAGCTTTCGTGCCCGCCAGCTCGCCATCGAGCACGCGGAAGCTATCGCCGTCGTTGAAATAAACGGGGGCCGCATGCCCGTTAAGGAACACGGTGCTCGCGGGTTCGGCATGGGCGACGGGAACGCCCGTTCCGATGAGCAGCGCCCACAAAAATAAGGACCGCGCGATGTCAAAGGCGATGCGCAAAGGGCTCGGCACTCGAAATTCCTCCGGACAATGGGCGAAACGGCTCGCCGGTGTACCTCATGGAGGCCCGTCGCTGTCAAGCAACGAACGCATGTGGTCTGTGCGGTGCAACTGCGCTATGAGGCGCCCGTCCCGCTGAAGGAGATTGAACACATGAGATTGTCCGTCATTTCGTTGGGTGTCGTTTTTGGTGCTGGTGTGGCCTGGGCAGCAACTTCGGTAGGTTGTGCGACCGATCGTGGGGCAACCGACGGAGGCGTGGATGGCGCCGTAGCCGGACCCGCGGAAGACACGCTCGAGCTTTGCAAGAACGGCAAAGACGACGACGGCGACGGCTACAAAGACTGCTTCGACAAGACTTGCTACAACCGAGACGGCGGCGCCGGCACCGCCTACTGCCAGGGCTCCGACACGGCAGAGGACACCGCCGAAAAGTGTGCAGACGGCATCGACAACGACGGCAACGGCTACATCGACTGTTCGGACAACGGTTGCATCAAGTCGGCCACCGGTGTGCTCAATCCGAAGTGTGAAGTCAGTGCTTCCCTTTGCGGCGACGGCATCGATAACGACGGCAACGGCTACACCGATTGCAAAGACAACTCTTGCAAGGCAATTGAGGCGTGCAAGAGCTTGGAGAGCGACAACGCCACGTGCAGCGACGGCAAAGACAACGACGGCGATGGGCACACGGACTGCGAAGACTTCGACTGCTCGAAGAACCCTGCAGTCACCGTGTGTGGTGGCGACGGCGGAAAGCCAGCCGACGCAGGATCTGAGAACACCAACGCGTTGTGCAGCGACGGTATCGACAACGACGGCGACAAGTTTGTTGACTGTGCCGACTTCGATTGCTCCAAGAACGTCAACGTCACCGTCTGTGGCGACGGCGGCGTACCAGGCGATGCAGGGGCCGAGAACACCAACGCGTTGTGCAGCGACGGCATCGACAACGACGGCGACAAGTTTGTTGACTGTGCTGACTTCGATTGCTCCAAGAACGTCAACGTCACCGTCTGTGGTGGTGTTGATGCCTCCGCACCGGTTGACGCGGGCGCGGGAGGCTGACCATGGCGTCGGCTTCCAGAGGGCTCTTCGTTTGGCCTGCTCTGGCGTTCTCCTTCGTTGCTTGTAATGCAACGATCGAAGATACCAATGCGCCCCGTGTTGTCTCTTACGATGGAGGCAAGGAAGACAAAACCTCGTTTGCCGGTGCTCTACCCATCGATGACGGAGTCATTGGGAAGCTCGACCCGACCACGTTGCCGACAGTCTCTGGTGCGTGCCGCAAGCCAACACTTGCGAAGGTATTTGCAGTCGCCGACGGCGACACGATTGACGTCAACGAAATTGACGGAGCTGCGGGCGTACGGGTTCGGCTCATTGGAGTGGATGCACCCGAAACGTCGCACGAGGGTAAGCCCGCAGACTGCTACGCAGACGATGCCGCGACGTTCACCAAGCAACTCGTCAATCATTTCGTGTGGCTCACGTTCGGAGAGACGTGTACCGACCCGTTCGGCCGCACCCTCGCGTACGTGCACCTCAACACAAGCGATGCAGGGTTCTTCCAAAGGCAGCTGCTCCGCCGTGGCTACGCAAAGGCGTTCATCTTCGACGACAACGACGCTGACCGGGCACTATTCGAGGGCGATGAGTCCCTTGCAAAGCGAGACGGCCTCGGTCTGTGGGGCAAGTGCGGCAAGTGAAGAGTCACGTCGCGCGCTCGCCGCTCGCACCGGTCAAGATGTCGTGAATGCGCGAGGCAAAGCTCAGTGCGAGAAGCTCTTCGATCGCCGCGGTCTCTTCGCAAGCGAGTGCCAAGGTGGCAACGTCTCGACATTCTTCGACAGTGAAGCGATGCAGAGCCGCCTTGATTTCGGGTACGGCCGCGGATTCCATCGATAGCTCGCGGAAGCCGAGGCCGACAAGAAGGAGCGCGGCGATCGGGTCGGATGCCATCGCGCCGCACAGAGAGACAGGTCGGTTGTGTTTCTCGGCGCTTCTCAGAACGACGTCGAGCATTCGCAGGATGGCCGGGTGGAACGGCGTTGCAAGTGGCGCGAGCGATTGATTCGTGCGATCGACCGCAAGTGTATATTGCACGAGATCGTTGGTGCCGATGCTGAAGAAATCCGCGTGTTTGGCGAAGACGTCCGCGAGCATGACAGCGGCCGGCACTTCGATCATGATGCCCACCGGAATGTGCTTCGCGCGCGCATGGCCTGCGGCATCAACCTCGGCCGTGGCTCGAGCAATGAGCAACCGCACGTCGTGCAACTCTGTCAGACTGGCGATCATCGGAATCATGATGCGCACGTCGCCATGGGCGCTGGCTCGGACCATTGCGCGAAGCTGTGTCAGAAATACGTCAGGCCGCCGAAGCGCAAGGCGCACCGCGCGAAGTCCAAGTGCGGGATTCATCTCTGCTGGGAGCTGAAACGTCGATACGAACTTGTCGCCTCCGATGTCGAAGGTGCGCAGCGTGACGGGCCTTGGCGCCATCGTCTCGACGACGCTTCGATAGAGCTCGTACTGCTCTTCTTCGGGCGGCATTGTGAACCGGTCGATGTAGATGAACTCGGTGCGATAAAGACCGACGCCTTCAGCGCCCTGATCGAGAGCAAGCACAGCTTCGGCAGGCAGCTCGATATTCGCCTTCAGACTTACCGGCACGCCACATCGGGTCGCGCCGCGTTCGTGTCGCGAGCTGAGCAGATCGCGAGAGAACTCCATGTGCCGCGCCGATCGCACCCGTGCTTCTTCGAGTGCGATTGCGTTCGGATTAACGATCACCTCACCACGCAGCCCGTCCACAATCACGGTGTCGCCGGTGCGAATCATCGTGAGCGCGTCGTTCAGTCCGACGACGGCCGGTAACTCGAGGGCCCTCGCCATGATCGCGGTGTGGCTTGTTTTTGTACCTATCTCGGTTACGAATGCGAGCACCGGCTCTTTCGCCATACCGGCCGTGTCGGCGGGCGAAAGATCGCGAGCAATGATGACGGTGGGCACCGTGAAGTGAGCGAGCGGACGGTTGCCGCGCCCAGTGAGTGCACGCACGATGCGATCGCTCACGAATTCGACATCGTGGCGACGTTCGAGCAAGTAGGTGTCGGCCTGCGCAGAACTCGCGTTGCGATCGAACAAGCGCAAGATCTCTTCGCTCGACGCAACGACCGCCCATTCCGCGCAAATGAGGTCTGTCCGGATCTTTCCTTCGACGCGCGCGAGCAGAAGCGGATCGGTCAGCATCGCGACATAGGCGCCAAGAATCGCCGCAGGCTCGTGGCCGGCCGCTTCCTGCATCGATTCACTCACTTCGACAATTTGCGCTCTTGCGAGCTCAACCCCTTCGTAAAGCCGCTTTACCTCTTCTTCGACCTTGGAAACGTGAATATGTTTGCGGCGGAACGCGTTCTTCGCATCGCCGATCACGCGCGCTGTGCCAACGACCACGCCTGGCGATGCCGCGATGCCACGAAGGACCACGCCACGCACGGTGGAGTCCTGAGGAGCGGATTGCGGAGGTGTGGGCGTCGAGGCCATTAGTCGGGCTCGCCGAATCGCCCTGCAATGAGGGCGCCTATGGCATCGACACAGGTTGCCGCTTGGTCGCCTTCTGCGCGCACTTCAATGACGGTGCCCTTTGAGCCGCACAAAAGGAGCACGCCCATCACGCTCTTGCCGTTCGCAACTTGATCGTCACGCACCAACTCGACTTCGCAGGGAAAGCGCGAAGCCAGCTGAACAAGCTTGGTTGCAGCGCGTGCGTGCAAACCCAAGTTGTTGACGATTGTAAAGCTCCGCGTCGCGCGCTCGGTCACGAGTTCCTCCCGGACGGCGGCATCGTTTCGGCGAGGCGATGCATGTCCCGATGCGCCAAGGCGATGGGTGACTGCAGGTGTTCGCGAAGTTTGGGGGCGAGCGTTTCGGCAAGTGCAACGGATCGATGCCTGCCTCCCGTGCACCCGATCGCAACCGTCAGGTAACTTTTTCCTTCGCGCTCGTAGCGAGGAATTGCAAACTGTAACAGATCAAGGACCTTTTCGATGAACAGCCCGGCGTCGGGTTGCTCGAGCACATATTTCGCCACGGCTTCATCGAGCCCGGTCTGGCTACGTAGTTCGCTCACAAAGTACGGGTTGTTGAGAAAGCGCACGTCGAGCAGCAGGTCTGCATCGACCGGTGCCCCGTACTTAAACCCGAAGGAGACGATCCGCGTGGCCATGCGCACAAGGCCCTCGTGATCGGGGCCGAAACGCTCGATTACCATTCGGCGCAGCTCGTGAACATTGAGGCGCGTGGTGTCGATAATGTGCGTCGCGCTCGCGCGAAGCGGCGCGAGACGTTCGCGCTCAAGTCTGACGCCGTCGAGCACAGCGAAGCCCTCACGGCCGCCTTCGTGGGCTGTCAGCGGATGGGGGCGACGCGTCTCGTTGAAACGATGAAAGAGCGTTTCGTCGGATGCATCGAGAAAGAGCACTTGGACCGTGCGTGAGCCCGCCCCGCCGATCAGCGTGAGCGTGTTCGAAATACTGGCGAGGAACGCGCCGACGCGCACGTCGATGCCGAGTCCGATTCGGCGCATGCCTCCGGCTTCGCACACCTCGACGGCTTGAGGCGCAAGTGCTGTCGGCAGGTTGTCGATACAAAAGAACCCGAGGTCTTCGAGTGCGTGTAGCGCATTGGATTTGCCCGCACCGGACAAGCCGGTGACCACAACGACCACGGTTGGCTCACTCATGGGAGCCTCGATCGGGTCGCGGCAGCCGTACCCATGCAGCGCTCTCATCGATGCGGTCGAGCTCTGCGAATGGAGGGTCGACCGCGTCGACCGTTGGCGAGGCAAGCGATTCAAGTTCGCGATCGGGATCGAACGGCGGATTGATCGATGGGGCCAGGCGTTGGTCGATGCGATCGAGCAGTTCTTGCGTGGCGTTGCGACCCGCTCGCCGCAGGAGTTCGTTGCGCGCAGCCATCTCGAGAATGCTCCCCATGTCGCGTGCGGGCCGCACAGGAACAGTGAGCTCACGGATAGGCGTCGCCAGGATGTTGAGGGACTTTGGCTCGAGACCGAGGCGATCGTTGCTCGCTTGCTCGTCCCACTCGACCAGTCGCACGACAATGTCGATCCTTTTGCGCTCGCGTACGCTGGTCACACCGAAAAGATCCTTGACGTTCAAGATGCCGAGGCCACGGATTTCCATGTGGTGGCGCAATAGGTCAGCGGGTTGACCAAATACCATGTTTGGCGGGCGCCAATCGCAGCGCACCACGTCGTCGGCAACCAGCCGATGGCCACGCATGACCAGCTCGAGTGCAGACTCGCTCTTGCCGATGCCGCTCTTGCCGAGAATCAGCAGCCCCACACCGAAGACATCGACGAGGACGCCGTGCAAATGGGTCTGCGGCGCGAGTCGTTCATCGAGCAGCGCGTGGAGGGCGTTGATTGTGCGGCTCGACCGACTCGGCGTCACGATGAGCGGCGTCCCCGTCGCTTCGGCGGCATCGTGCAACTCAATGTGGGGAGTGCGTCCGCCAGTCAGTACGACACACGAGAGGCCGAGGGAGAATAGCCCACGAGCCGCGCGGCTTCTCATCTGTGAATCGATGGAGTCGAGGTACGACATCTCGGTTTCGCCGAGCACCTGAATGCGCGCGGGCACAAGCCCGTGATAGTGCCCGACCAGCGCGAGACCTGATTTTTGGACGCGCGGATGCCGTAGCGGCCGCTCAAGTCCGCTCTCACCGGCGACAACGCGTAGGTCGAGCGATACGCCCGGGGTGGCCAAGAGCTCGCGCACGGTGATGCGCTGCCCTTCGGGCTTGGAAGACTGCGACACAGGGTCTTGCGTCACGGCCCGTCCTCGCTCACGAGGCTGCGATAGATGTCGCCCGCGTCGGTGTGTTGCGAAAGACCGATGCAGAAATCGCGATTGCGCAGGACGCGCGAAATGCGGGCGAGTGTCTTGAGGTGCACACCCGCTGCGTGCTTCGGACCGATCACGCCGAAGATGAGGTGCACAGGAGCGCCATCGATGGCATCAAAGTTCACCCCGACCTTCGACACGATCAGCGCGGCGCATTGGGTTGCGAGCTGAGCCATTGCACCGTGAGGAATGGCGACGCCGCCGCCAATGCCCGTGCTCTGCACGCCCTCACGTTCGACGAACGTGGCCTCGATCAGCCCGGCCTCTACGTGACTCTCTGGGGAGAGGAGAATGGCAAGGTGCCTGAGCAGATGTTGCTTGCCGAGCGAGCTCTCATCATTGCTGAGAATCAGAATGCGATCGGG
>CAMBEV010000194.1 GCA_945865595.1 Nannocystis exedens
CTCCTAGCCCAGCTCGGTGACGAGCTCCAGGAAGCTTGGAATGCTGAGGAGCAGCTCTTGCGTCGTTGCGCGATCGGCGACGAACACGAGGGCGCCGCCCTCCCCGGCTACAACACGCGATGGGCAGCGACCGGGTGATACGACCAGCCGCGGGAAAAGGAACTCACCAGGTGACAAATGGCGGGGGTTCTCGTACTCGACTTCGATCGTCCCGGCGCCCATCAGAAGCAAGCCGGGGAACGCCGCGTTAGCTTCGGCGAATACCGTTCCGCTCACGAGATGCCGAAGCGAGAGGTGGCCTACGACCTCGCGGCGCGTTGATTCGTCGAGCCGGTCACCGAGGGGGCCCATGACTGCACCGACGAGCGCCTGGTGGCGATCAGCGGCCAGTTTCAAGCGTCGTTCGACCGCTGAAAACTCGGATAGCAGCCGTCGCGCGGTCGGTTTGCCCCAAACGGCAACTTTGGCTGAGCCGTTAACGGCGACCAGGCGAAGCGCGTTGGCGTGAGTGAGCGTGCCGAACCCGAGCACCACAGAGCCCTTATCGAGGCGCTCAACGAACGCATCAACGATGGTCGGCGCTACACCGACCTCACCATCAATCACGACAGCCAGCCCGAAGTTTGCGACTTCGTCGTCACTCTCGAGACGCTCGATCGCGGCCGTGCGTGCGAGCGCGCGTTTGGCGGTTTCAGGAAGATCGGCCAACGCAGCGATGGGTCCCCAATCAAGGCCGCCAGGAACGTGATGCGGCAGCGGCGGTGGATCGTGCCGTGGGATCTCGAAGTCACCCGCCATCTCGACGCTGATCGGAGGCGGAGCTGTGGATCTATGCGCTTCGACACTAGACAAGTTACGAAATGCTGCCGCGAGATCAGCCGCTCGCTGGGGGTGGGCAGCCGCTCGCGCAAATTCGACGGCGCGGCTCAGCCAGACGAGTGCATCCCGGCGATCGTCGCGACGCCAGAGAGCGTCCGCGGTTTCGAGCGCCCAGGTGACGTCCTCTGCATCAGAATCGAACGGACGCGGCATGGCCGACATGACTTGGTGGTTATCGCCCTTTCTGTGTTCGAACGGCAAGAACTTCGGCGTCTATGGAGCAAAGGCGTAGAGCTTTCCGTCTTCGCTCGGAACCAGAAGGGTGCCATCCGGAAGGAGGGTCAGCGGCGCATCGACGTCGGCGCCCGTGGGGAATGACCACTCTTCGTCGAACGTCCGAGAAAGAACACGTACGAGGTCATCTTGCGCGCCGAATGCGAAACGGCCCTGGTCGTCTTCGGTAGCACTACCGTGAATGCCGAACTCTTTTGAGCCCGTGCCCCTCACGGAGAAACTGCGAACGAGAGATCCAGCGGGCGAGATGCGGACCACTTTTGGGTTGGGACCATAGGTGCCTGCAACGATGTCTCCATTGCGAGCAACCGTAAGCGAGCCTCTTACGTAACCACCAACATTGCATTTCCAGGCGATGCTGCCGCGCGCGTCAAGCTTGACCACTTCTTGCGCGTCGGTACCGACGTAGACCGAACCTTCGGGACCCCTTGAGGGGGCAGCGTCTACTTGCCCCCCAACATCGGTGCGCCATGCTTCGGCGCCTGCGAGGGAAAGTGCAACTACGTGACCATCTTGCGATCCGAAGACGATTTGTTGGTCGCCGGTGAGCGCGGGCGAGCTGAAGACTTTGCGGCGCGCTTGGTACCGCCACTTGACGACTCCGCCTGCGTCAAGCGCGTACACGCGCTTTCCCGAAGCGAAGATGACGAGTGGTCCTACCTTCAGCGCAGAAGTATCGGCATCGCCATCGGTACTGAACTTCCACAGAAGTTTGCCTGCGTGAGATACGGCGAGAAATTGACCTTCGTCAGTTCCAAATAAGATACGATCTGCGAGCACGAGCGGCGACGAATAGATGCGCTTGCCAAACTCGATCGACCATCGGGCGTGGCCTTGGCGGTCGACCGCACTCACCCTTCCGTTAAGCGTGACGACGAAGAACGTTTGCGCATCTTCTGTCGTTGTCACTTGTGCGCTGATCGGGCCGCCTGCATCGAACCGCCAGAGCATGCGAGCCGCCGAGGGGAAGTGTCCGCGCGCGCGACCTGAGCGAGCCGAGTCGCCGTGAAGCGTCATCACGTGCGGGGAAACATCCGCGTCGAGAACTGGGGGATCCACGACAGACGCAGCAGGTTGTGCCAGCGGCGAGCGCTGGGGCGCGACCATAGAACGTGTCGCTCGTGCGGCATTGTGCGCGCGCACAACCAGCCCCACCGCTACCAGCGACATCGTGCACGCGAGTGGGAAGAGGCGCACCGCCCGATGCGCGAACGGACGGTGTGCCCAGCCAGTCACCCATTCATCCTACATGCGAGGGAGTCGCGCGCCGAGAGTCAGCGTTGACGGGCGGCGCGGAGGCGTCCTTCGGATTCGCGCGCCTCGTGCAGACCAAGCGCATGGGGCGGCTCGCTGGGCTTGCGACGCGCGAGCCAGCCAATCAACGTGAGCCCAGCCGCCTTGGCAGTGCACGGCACGGCGGGGTCTCGGACAATGCGACCGAGCTCATCAATGAGCTTTGTTCGGGCGGCTTCGTCGCCCACACAGTTTTCGTCGAACATTGCTTCCCTATTCAAGGCACCTGATTGTAGCGCGTTTCCGAAAGACGTCGAATGTGGCCCCAACGAAGGGCCGCTACAGCGCATTGATGAACACCTCTCGGTCTTTAGCTCCATTCGCGCATCCGACAAGTCCACGCTTCTCCATCATCTCCACAATGCGCGCTGCGCGGTTGTAACCGAGCCCAAGCTTGCGCTGCAGCCACGACGTTGAGCACCGCTTCGTATCGGCGA
Source organism: Nannocystis exedens (assembly GCA_945865595.1). Lineage (GTDB taxonomy): Bacteria > Myxococcota_A > Polyangia > Polyangiales > Polyangiaceae > JAHFDX01. Next base: position 2,844 of record CAMBEV010000194.1, read on the forward strand.
CGATGCGAACGGCGTCGTCGTAGAGGGGGTCTTGCTCGGCATCTTCGTCGGCGGCGTTTGACTCGTCGTCGTCACGCGGCTTGAGGATGTTCTCATCGTAAACAGGCGTGCCCTGCTTGCGGAGGAAGTCGGTCACCAACTGGACTTCTTCTTCGGTGATCATCGGACACTGAACGCGCTTTGTTTCGTTCGTACCGTTCAGCTTCATGAGCATGTCGCCACGGCCGAGAAGGTGTTCGGCGCCCTGCTCGTCGAGGATGGTGCGCGAGTCGACTTTTTGAGCGACGCGATAGGCCATGCGCGTTGGGAAGTTCGCCTTGATCATGCCGGTGATCACGTCGACGCTCGGACGCTGCGTGGCGAGGATCACGTGCATACCGGCCGCGCGAGCTTTTTGCGCGAGCCGTGCGACCGCCGTTTCGACCTCTTTGCCCTGCTGCATCATGAGGTCGGCAAATTCGTCAACGACGATGACGATAAACGGCAGCTTGTCTGGGAGAGGAACGTTGCTCTGTTCGCCTGGCATCGCGTTGATGATTTCGGGAAAGCCGTTGAAGTCTTTCGCGAGCACCATCTTGGCACCGGGCGCTTTGATCTCACCGCGAGTTACCTTTCCGACCCACCCGTTGTACGTGGTGATGTTCTTCGTGCCCGCGTCGGCGAAGAGTTGATAGCGGCGCTCCATCTCGTCGACTGCCCACTTGAGTGCAGTGGCTGCTTGCTTCATGTCGGTGACGACCGGCAAGAGCATGTGCGGGATGCGATCGAAGGGCGCAAGTTCGACCACCTTGGGATCGATCATCAGCAAGCGCAGTTCGTCCGGCGTGCGGCGATAGAGGAGCGACGTGAGCATCACGTTGAGGCCCACGCTCTTGCCCGCGCCGGTCGCACCCGCGACGATCACGTGCGGCATCGATGCGAGGTCTGCGTAGACGGGGTTGCCCAGGATGTCGCGCCCGAGCACCACGGGCAGCGGTACATCGAGCGTTTGAAAGCGGCGATCTTCGACGAGCTCGCGAAGGAAGACCGGCACGCGCTTCTCGTTGGGCAGCTCGAAGCCGATGCGGTTCTTGCCTGGAATCGGCGCGACGATGCGCACCTTGCGCGCGAGCGCGAGCGCGAGATCATCGGCAAGCGATGCGACCTTCGAGACTTTGGTCCCTGGAGCCGGCGACACTTCGTAGGTCGTAACGGTGGGGCCAGGAAGAATATCCTCGACCTTTCCTTGCACGCCGTAATGCGCGAGCGTTTGCACGAGCTTTTCGGCGTTCTCGTACAGCTTGTCGCGGTCGACTAGCGCTGTCGGGTCAATCTCACCTTTGATCAACATGTCGAGATCGGGCAGTTCGAACTTCGAGACGCGTCTTTTTCCTGGCAATTCGTCAACCACATCGACTGTCAAGGCGCCTGACGTATCGACAATCTTTGGTTCGAGCGGGCCTTTCTTGCGACTTCGCTTCGGCGTGGGCCGATCGCTCAGCGCGATCAGAATTGGTGAGTGCTCTTCCATGCCGACCTCGTCGAGAAGAGCCTCGTCCCCTTCGGAGGGGTCTTCCTCCTCAGCGGGCGCTTCAACTGCCTCGGTCTCGTCTTCCGCAAGCGCTTCGACGCGCTTGCTGCGACGACGGCGCTTGGGCATCTCGACAGGAATGCTCGGCTCGGTCACCCAGACTGGCGCTTGGTCGATCTCCGCGCCTCCAGCATCGAGCAAGAAGGCCGCGGCGGACGCATCTTCACTGATCGTGAGTGCGTGAATGGTCGGCGGCTGCGGCAGCGAAGAGTCGCGAACCTTACCTTCGCGCTCGAGTCGCTTGGCTTCATTCCACGCCGCGAGTGTGCGCCGCACAAATGAAACAGTTGCAGTTGCAATTTGGGTTGCGATTCGCACGCACAAGCGCACAAGCGCGATAAAGCTGAACGATTCGCCGCTGATCAAGATGAGCGCGATCGCCGCAAGCCCCACGATGAACGTGCCCGCAGTGGAAAAGAGAGAACGCGCAAGCTCGCCGAAGAGTTCGCCAAGAAAGCCACTCGCCCGCATCGAGCCGAATGCGCGGGCCTCCGGCCAGCCGGCTTGGACAAGCGAAGCCGCAAGGAGCACGATCAGCAAGCTGCTCGCGGTGCGTGTCGCGCTTGCGGCGTTGGGCTTGCCCGTAACAAATGGAACTCCGAAAAGCATCAATTCGATTGGGACCGCCCAGGCGAGGACGCCAACCCCGACAACGAGTGCGCGCGCGAAGAACGCACCGACCGGCCCAACCCAATCGCCACCTGGAACGCCATCCGGAGTTTGTTGAAACGAACAGAGGGCAAGCAGCAGAAAGAGGGCGGCTGTCCAAAAAAGGAGGGCGGCGACCTCGCGACCGCGACCGAGCGCACCCGCTCCCGCACCCATGACGGTGGGCGTACGAATATTTGAGGGGATTTCACCGGACTCGGGCGAGCGTCTCGGCGCGTAAATGGGCGACATCATGCGACTCTATCCTACCTCGAGCGTACCGGACGTCCCACGCCCGAGGCAAGTTCAGGTGAAAGGCCCAAACAGTTCCGTTTCGGGCGCGATGGAGCGTACGATGTCGTCTCCCCAGCTTCAGCCGGGCTCGTTATTACGGGATTGGTAACCATGCGAAAACTGAGAAGCTTTGTGGGCGCTGCAGCGCTCGGGCTCGCGCTTTCATCTGCGGTCGTCGGCTGCGCTGTCGACAACGAAGACTTGCACCATTGGGAGTTGACGCTCGATGGCCCGCGCAAGCTTAACGCGGTTCTTTCGCACGATAAGTATGGTTGGGATTTGCGCGCTGAAGCCGCGATGTCGCTCGTACGCATGAAGACGCGGGGCGGGCAACGCATCGGGCTCGATACGCTCGTCGCGGGGTTCAAGTCGAGCGAGGGCTCGCGTGAGGGCGGCTTGCAGCAGCTCGCGCCGGACGCGCGCGCGCGGATTATTCAGGCGATCACGCCGCTGCTCGTTGAGCAGATGAAGCAGCCGCTGCCTGCAAGGGCCCCCGACGGCACCCAGCCACCCGAACCGTCCATCCCTTATAAAGATGCTGCGTTTGCGCTTCTTTCGAGCGAGACCACGCTCATCACCGATGAGGCTGTGAAATCCACTTTGCGCGGAGCCGTGCTCTTGTGGATACAAAGCAACTTCGAGGCGCGAATCGACAACACCGCGCAGCAGTTCGGCGTCGAGCAAATGATGCGTCATCCGCTTTTTGGCGCGGCGGCCGTCAAGCCACTTGCCCAACTCGTGCGTGAAGACGGGGCGAAGAACGATCGCGTAGTCGCGCTCATTTCGGATCTCGGCGACACCGAAACCAAAAAGGCAGCCGGAGAGGCGCTGGTCACACTTGCCAAGCGAATCGACTCCCCGGACTGGCTCCAGAAGCAAAGAACTCTCGTCGAAGCTGCAAACGTTAAGGCGAATCAAAAACCAACGCCCGAGGAGTTCAAGAATCAGCTCAACAAGTATCAGGAGCAATAACTTGATAAAGTCTTCGCGAACATCAAGCGACTCGGTGGCTCAGCGGTCGTCGACTTTGCGCTTTCGTATGCAGCTGACAAGTCGCGGGGCACCGAAGCGCGCATTCGCGCGATTGCATCCGTAGAAGGGCGTCTCGACAAAAACTCCACGGGGCAGCTCGAGAAAATTTTCGAGCTCGTCAAGGACGACAAGCTCGAAAACGACGACAAGCGCGTCAAGGACGAGAAGGGTAATGTCAAAAACCTCAGCGACAAACTCCGCGGCCTAGCGCTGGTGCGCCTCGGCGAATTTCCAAAGGAGCAATTCGTCCCGAAACTTTACACACTGTTCGAGGGCAAGAAGTGGCAGCTGCGACTCGACGCTGCACGCCTCGTACTTAAAACGATGAACACCAAGGATCTTGGGGAGTTCATGCGCCACTTGCCGCGCAACGAGCGGGTGCCGATGGCGCTGAGCGAGCCGGTTGCGTATGCCGCGTACGTGGGCGAGATGCCCGGCCCACCCGCACCGCGCGAGGCACTCAAACCCTACCTGGCCTCAACGGAACTCGGACCAAAACTGGTCGCTATCAGCTCCTTTTATCAAGGTAAGAAAGTGGACCAGGCCACCCTCAGCGGCCTCGAGAACGACCGCCAAAGTGTACCCAAGTGCAAAGAGGCCGACAATTGCGGGTGGAAGTGCCGCATTCCCAAGAGTCCTGGCTCGAAGGAGACCGACGAGAAGTCGATCGAGACCGTGGGTGACTACGTCAAGTACTG
>CAMBEV010000195.1 GCA_945865595.1 Nannocystis exedens
GCATCGAGGCGAGAGCGTTCAACCTGGTTGCCTGTCGCCTCAAGCGCGCCCATCGACGCGCTGACGTCCATCACGATGGCAATGTGATCACCGACGATGCGTGAGCCGCGTTTGGTTGGGCGCGCGAGAGCAATCGAGAGTGCAACGAGCGCCAAGATTTGCAAGAGCAACGACGCTTCTGGAAGCAATCGCCGAAAGGGCGCGCGCGCAAGGTGATCGCGCCGCGCGTCTTGCCACAGTAACGTGGAGGGCAAACGAAGGCGTTTTCGTCGCGTCTTCAAAATGTAGAGCGCAATGAGCGGAAGGAGGCCCGTGAGCAGCAGGAGGCCCTTGGGGTTCAAGAACTCGGGCATCAGTCCACCCCTTTGGCGACGACGCGGCGAACGGCATCGAGCGTCGGAGCAGACGTGGACGTTCGAACGTAACTGGCTCCGTTACGTTTCGCGAGGGCACGAAGACGCGTGAAGAGCTGATTCAGTCGCGCGAGGTACGCATCGATCACCGCGCTGTCGAGTGTCACTTCGACCAGGTCGCCGGTCTCGGAGTCCTCAAGCGCAAAGTCCCCATCATAGGGAGGCGAAAGTTCTTCCGGACTCAGCACCTGAAGAAGCACAAGGTCGTGCCCCTCAGCGCGCGCGCGGGCACACACATCTTCGACCGGACTCGCATCGAAGAAGTCGCTCACGATGACCAGTAAGCCCGCGCGGCTGCTGCGAGAGACCACGGCATCGATCGCATCGGCCAACGAAATACGCCCTCCGAACGCGCATTCGTCAAGGAGTCGAAGTAATTTGGGAACCGCCGCTCGTCCGCGCATCGGGTCCGAAATGCGGATGCCGTCACCTGAGGATGATGCAAACTGCACGCGCTCTTGGTTCGCGAGCGCCATGTACGCGACCGATGCGGCAAGCTTCTTCGCGTACGTGCGCTTGGGCTCCTCGGCGAGCGACCCACTCGCGTCCAGCACAACGCGGACCACCACGTCTTCTTCGGCGCGAAACAGCTTGAACACGGGTTCGCCGCTGCGTGCATAGGCGAGCCAGTCGATGCGACGCAGGTCATCGCCGGGCTCATACGCGCGATGTTCGAGAAATTCCGCGCTTGAACCCCGACGCGACGCGATGCGTTCGCCCGAACCTGCCGACCGTGCGCGCACCTGCAAGCGCCGTCTAAGCGCTTCAAGCTCGCGCAGGGTGGCCGCGTCGAAGACCGTCATGGCGCGTGGATGGCTGAGTCTTCTTGGGCGAGAGCGGCATCCATCTGGGCGTAATGAAGTCTGGCAGCTGCGTTGACGGCGTGCGCCTTTCGCGCTGCGAGGGCGAAGAGGAAGATGCCAAGCGCGGCGAAAACGAGGATCGAAATGTAACCGACAGTGATGAGAATCTGATTGGGCGACGACGCGCGGAGCTGGGTCAAGACCACAAACAAGTAGAAAGGGTTGGGGGCGCCAAGCGCGAGCCAGTCGTTCTGCTTGGTGGTAATGCCTCCGACAGCGGCGAACCCCCAAGGCACGACAACGAGTGCGGTCATGATTGCCACCACGATCACACGAGCGCCGATGACGCCGTCGCTACGCGATCGGATCCAAGCGCAGAGTCCCGTGAAGAAGAGGACGTGGGCCCAAATGAAAGCGCCGCTGAGCGCGACGGGCGCGACTTCGGCGCCCCCGTGAAAGGCGACCAATGCGAACACCGCGCCGCCCGTTGCCGCGGCGAAGGCTGCCGTCTCGAGCCCCATGATCAAAGCGAACGTGCGCGCAAGTCCCGGCCCAAGCGAGCGAGCGAGTGCCCCGGTTCCCTTGGTCTCCCATTTGGTTGTCAAGCGCCTTGATGGTCCAGAAGGTTCACTCATGAAGAGGAGCGCCACGAGCCCAAAGAATGTGCTGAGTATCCAGAGACTCGCATGTGCGGCAAGCGAGGCCGGATTCAGGAGCCTGCCTGCGCCGGTTCCCAGCGAGCCTGGAATCGACGCAGCAAGTCCGGCAAGCGCGAGCGTTGAGGCGATGAACCAGCGCTTGAGGCCACTGCTGCGGTCGTCAGTGGGGGCGCTGAGGTTTGCGACCGTGGTCTCGTAGAGAAACCAAGCGGGCAGCGCCACTGCTACGAAGGGAAGGGCGACAAGTAGGACGAGGTAGTCCATGCCGAAGGCCGCGCGCGTGTAGGCGACGGGAAGCCAAATCGGGAGACCTGCGGGAATCTGCCGCCAATGCTCGTGTGCGAGTGCGCCAACCCCGGGCCCGAAGATTCCGTAAAGAGTGGGACCCATCAGGATTGCGAGAATCAACGTGAGGACGAGCGCTCCCCGCAGCGAAGTCATGGCTGCGCTGATCGCGAGGCCGAAGGCGACCCAGAGCGCCGCGAGCATGAAGAGCAAGATGAAGCCGACGACGGTCTCCGTTGCCGTCGTTCCGCCAAAAACGAAGGCGAGTGCACCGATTGGCGCGATTGCGATGATGTAGAGAGAGAGCGTCGTGTACGAAGAGAGAAACTTGCCGCGCGCGATTTGCGCCGGCGTCATGCCGGTGAGCACGAGCGCTTCCCACGTGCGCCCTTCGCGCTCGGCCGCAATCGTGTTGGCGGCCACCGCAGGTCCGACGAGCATGACGACGCCGTAGGCCAGCGAGAAGAATACCTGGTTGACCGCCAGGCCTACTTTGGCCGGCGAGATGCTGGCTCTCGAAGCCGTGCCGCCGATGCTTGCGACCAGGAGCGCCAGGAGCAGCGTGATGCCGCCGAGCAGCCACGGCGTGCGATCGAGACGTGCCGCTTGCCGCACCTCGCGTATCCAGATCGCGTTCGGATTCGTGAGCAGCGGTTTCAGCCAACCGAGTTCGCTTCTGCCCTCGTTTTTCATTGAAGGTCACCACGGGTCGCTTCGAGGAAGATGCGTTCGAGTTCGTTGCGCTCGGGTTCGACGCTCACGACTTGGAGCTCGGCCACGACGAGCGCTCGCACCATGAATGCGACCGCGCGGTCGTCACCCGCCAATGCAACTTGCACAGTGGCCATTGGCCCCAGCCTCACCGAGGTGACAAATGGCAATTCGCTCAGGACGCCTTGCACACGCTCGAACGGGGCGAGCACACGCAGCTTGACGTTGCGTTCAACGATGCGTGGCACTTCTGGGGCAGGGGCGTGCGGGGCTCCCGCCTCGGGAGAGTATGGAGCTTGTGCCGGACGTTCTCCTCGCCGCTGCCTCTCGAGCGCCTCTGCGATTTCGCCGATAGGGCCCGAGACAACAATGCGTCCGCGTTCCATGATGGCGACCGACGTGACCACGTCCGCAAGCTCGGTCAAAATGTGACTCGAGAGAAGAATCGTCTTGCCCATCGCGCGCAGCTCCGTCAAGAGGTCGCGAATTTCAATGCGGGCGCGCGGGTCAAGGTCGCTCGCCGGTTCGTCAAGAATAAGGACCTTTGGATCATGCAACAATACGCGTGCAAGCTGCAGGCGTTGCTTCATGCCCTTCGACATGGTGGACACGATTTTGTCAGAGAGGCGCGTGAGATCCGTCAACTCCATTGACGCATCGACCACCGCGTAGCTCGTACCCGCGGTGGGCACGCGATAAGCGTCCGCGAAGAACTCGAGGTACTCGCGGACCGTAACGCGATCGTAAACGCCGGCGTGATCGGGCATGTAGCCGATGTGCCGACGCACCAACTCCGGCTTAAGGGTTACGTCGTGCCCAAGCACTTTCACGCGACCGACCATCGGCTCGAGGAGCGTTGCAAGAACACGGATCGTGGTGGTCTTGCCTGCGCCGTTGGGGCCAATGAAGCCGAAGATCTCGCCTTGATGCACGTCAAACGACACGTCGCGCAGCACCTCGAATCGACCGAAACGGTGCGACAAATGACGGACCGAGATTGCAGGCGGCTCTGCGTTCGTCATCCGCCCTCCGGTGAGACAACGCGGACGAGCGTGTGCGTTTTGTCGACGCGCAGGCCGCTGTCTCTTTCGGGGGCGTCCGCGCCGGCCAGCTCGCCGCTCAGGACCAGGCGATTGCGGACCGCAACGGGCATGCTTCCGCGCGATGTGGCGCTCATCGCGTGCCAGCGCTCGACAATGTCGTTGCGGCGGCTCGGGGGGGCGCATGCGAGGTACGTTTCGAAGCCGGCGGTGCCGTGCGTGATCAGCTGGCCCGTTTTGGAGCTCGCCCCACCATGTGCTGCGATCGACTCGAAGTACACCATGTTGGTTGCGCCGGCGCTGACGAGAACGTCAACCAACTTGAACTCTGTGTTGTTCTCGATCGTGATCGAGTTATCCGATTCGAGCCTGAGGCGCACTCCTCCCTTCAGCCGAAACGCATCGTCCTCGCGTACGACAAGCGTTTGCCAGGCCGCAGTGGGCACCCCGCTGAGAACAAGGCCATCGCGCTCGCGACGGAGCTCGCCACCGCCGATGACGTCGTCGTTTGCAAGTGCGATCATTGCGCTGGGACTCCCTGCCGCGATCGCGAGGTTGCTCGACCGGCTCGAAAAGAAACCGCGGTAGCGACGAATGGCGCCGTGCTCGTCACCCGAAGCGATCTCCACGAGCGAAAAACGACGCGCACGGCTCTGGGCGCCGCGAGAGATGAAGCTCACAGCGACGATCGTAAAGAAGGTTGCCCCGCTCAGTAGAGGCACCAGGGCGAGGGCATCGAACAGGCGCCTGCGCCTCCGCGCCCAGAGAAGGGCCACAGGGCCAACGACAATCGAATAGCCAATGAGAAGCAGAGTTGAAACGAGAAGGGCAGGTCGAAATCCCTCGTTGGGATCGAGGAGCTTGCGCACCGCACTGATCGTGTTCTCGTGCCAAGGTCGAGTGAGCGGGCCGTCAAGCACCTTGGTGTCGCGCGTGGCGTCTTCAAGGAGCTCAAGCATGCGCACCTTGGTCCATGGCTCATCGAGAACGCCCGGCGCAGCGGGATCGAACGCGAGCAGGTGCACATAGCCGAGGCCTACATGAGCGGTTGCGCCGAAGCGCGACGCTTCGAGGTTGGGCGATTTGTAACCCAAGAGTGAGGCTTTGAGGGCTTCGCTCGGGGCCGTGCTCGCGGCGGAGCGTTTCGGTGTGGACTTCCACGGCGGCGTGAGCGTCTTCGGCCCAGGCACCTTCTTCTTAACCGGCGTGGCCTGAGGAGCAAAGCCAATTGGAACGGTCGCCGAGTCCTGTGTGTTTTCGAGTTCGTCTGCGTCCGGACCTGCGTCTGGAGCCGCGTCAGGTTCGGAGGGAGCCACCCCCGCATCGGGAAAGACCGGCGTGGTCTCCTCCACCTCTGGCGCGCCCTCCTCGCTGGATGGCGGCGCAAGCTTCGGACGCTTGCCACGTGGGGAGAGCACCTCGTTGGAGACGGGCGTGGCGACAATCTCTCCCCCCACGAGCTGAGGCAGAGGACCGAGTCGTAAATCTTCTGGACGACTTACCGCGACCGCAAGCGTGCCTCCCGCATGCACCCACGCGAGAAGCGCGTTCTGGGCGGCTTGAGGAATATGTGCAAGCTGTTCAGACCGAGCAAAGACCACGCCGATGGTCGCATAGGCCGAGGGCTGTTCGGGCAACGCGATGTCGCCAGAGCCAGCAACCACGGAAGCCGTTGCGACCGCCACTTGCGGCGCTCCGTAGGCCCGTGATGGCGACGAGGAGGGGTACCCAGGCAGTGCAGACCCGCGAAGCTGCACTAGCCTTGGCGGCTGTGAGAGATCGAGCAGCGTGAACTGGTTGTACCCGTGCGTGTGATCAAACTTCGTCAGCGAAAATGTGTCAGAGTCAGTTTCAAATAGGACGTCGTAGCGGTAGACCGATCCGTTCGTTGGCGGCAAGGGGACCCGCACCGTTGCCTCCTCGGAGGCGCCCAGGGAAACAGGAACGCGCATAGGCGAGTGGATGCGTGAGTCGTGTGGCGCTTGCTCGGGAACGACCCGAAGCGATCCTTTGATTGCAGCCGCTGTAATATTTTGGATGCGTATGCCGACGACGCGCGTCACCATGCTCTCCGGCGTCTCGCCGACAAAGAGCATGGCTGGAGCGGCGGTCACGGGCGCCCTTGTCGCCGCAGACGCGCCCACGGCCGGTGCTGAGAAGGCGATGCTGATCACGAGTGCGACGAGCGATCGGCTTGCTGCAAATCGCGTCACGAACGCCGCGCTCCCTGCTCAGCGTCGACGTGCGTTGGGCGCGTAGGCACGTGTGACAAGAGCGCCTCGATCACCGCGTCAGTGGTGACGCCATCGGCTTCACCTTCGAACGAGCGAATCATGCGATGCCGAAGGGCAGGCTTGGCCACGTTCGCGATGTCCGCAAACGAAACCTGCGCGCGCCCCTCTGCGAGTGCGGATGCCTTCGCTGCCAGCACGAGTGACTGCGCACCGCGAACGCCAGCGCCATAACGCAGCGCGCGCTTGGCAATCTCGGGCGCCTCTTTCGCAAGCGGATCGCTCGCCGAAGTGAGCCGTGCCGCATACCTCAGCACGGGTTCGGCGATCGCAATATCGCGGCATATCTGTCGAAGCACGAGCACATCGTCCCGCGACACCACGCGGTGCGGAGGCGTACCGGCCCGCCCTGTTGTGCGAACGAGCACTTCGCAGAGCTCGTCCTCGGTCGGACTCGGAATGATCACTTTGAGAAGAAACCGATCAAGCTGCGCCTCGGGAAGGGGATAGGTGCCCTCGTTCTCAATCGGGTTCTCTGTCGCGAGAACACAGAAGGGCTCCTCGAGCGGGTAACGGGTTCCTGCGATCGTGACCGCAAATTCGGCCATCGCTTCAAGCAACGCCGACTGCGTTTTTGGCGTCGCGCGATTGATCTCATCGGCGAGTACAATTTGCCCAAAGATGGGTCCCTTCTGCACCTGGAACATCGCGCCCGATGCCCGCTGCGTCGGATCCATTACGAGCACGTTGGTGCCGACGACATCGCTCGGCATCAAGTCGGGCGTAAACTGAATGCGTGAAAAGCGCAGGTCGAGACACTGCGAAATCGTGCGCACGAGCAGCGTTTTTCCGAGCCCCGGCGCGCCCTCGAGCAAAACGTGTCCGCCCGCACAGATGCCCCACAAGACTTGGTTGACCGAGGATGTT
>CAMBEV010000196.1 GCA_945865595.1 Nannocystis exedens
CAACCACCGTGAACCGTCGTTCTCAGGGCCGCATGATCCCGCGTACCAACGTCAGGTCCAAACCAACGCGTCTCTTTGGTGGTAAACGTCCAGCAATCCCACCGCGCAACGCAGACCCCGTCACATCCAAACCAACGCGGTTCTTTGGTGGTAAACGTCCAGCATTCCCACCGCGCAACGCAGACCCCGTCACATCCAAACAACGCGGTTCTTTGGTGGTAAACGTCCGGCAATCCCACCGCGTCACGCAGACCCCGTCACAAACTAAATGTCTTTTTTATCGCGGATACGAGCGGCTTTACCCTCGAGGCCCCGCAAGTAATACAGCCGAGCGCGGCGAACGATGCCGCGCGAGACGAGCTCGACCTTGGCGATGTTGGGCGAGTGCGAGAGAAAAATGCGCTCGACGCCGATTTTGAAGCTGATTTTACGCACGGTGAAGGTGCTGCGAGCGCCGGCCCGGTGACGCTTGATCACTACGCCCTGGAATACCTGGGTGGTCGCCTTGTCTCCGTTGCGCTCGACCACGTAGTGAACGCGAATGGTGTCGCCGACGCGAAAATCAGGCAATTCAGGCAGGCTCGGCGCGCCCGGCATGGCAGCGCCCGGTGCTGAACGTGCTGCTGAGCGTAATTGGGCGGCTTCGATTTCTGCGATCTTGGTGTGCGTATTCATGGGTGTAACCGTGGGCGCATCAGCGCGCTTATCGAGGGGGCAAGCGGGGCGCGGAATAAAGCATGCAGTCATTTCTATGTCAACGACGCTCGCTATCGGCCGGCCGAAGGTGCGGGCCCTCGAAGTACTGCGCAAGCGCTTGCACCAGCGCTTCCATCGTGTGCACCTCAGCCACAACGTTTGGCTCGAAGCCACATGACCTCATGGTTTCAGCCGTCACCGGGCCAATCGCCGCGAGCACGATACCGGTCACCGATCCAGAATCCCGCTCAAGCGCCTCTGCAAAATGGGTCACGGTACTGCTCGACGAGAAGCACACCGCATCCACCCCGCGAGCAAGCAACGCGGCGAGCGCTTCGGTCGAATCGCCGGGACCCGTCTCGTAGACCGGCAGCACATCGACGACGCACCCCTCCGCACGCAGCCTTTCGGGGATTACCTCGCGTGCAACACGCGCACGCGGCAGGAGCACACGAGCGCCGGGAGACAGCTGCACCAACACCTCGCTCACGAGACTCTCGGCAACAAATTGCCTGGCCACAAAGTTAACTTTCTTTCCTAATGCCTCAAGCGCTTCGGCAGTACGATTGCCCACCGCTCCAATTTTCGCGCCCCCAAACACTGAAAAGTCACACCCTTCACGCGCAAGCGCATCGCCGAAAAACTGCACCGCGTTGGCACTCGTCAGAAGTACCAAGTCGTAACTTGTCGCGTTTGCAATTACAGCTGAGACGCCCGGTTGATCGTCAATATGTTTGACTGAAATAGCAGACCACAAGAGCGGGACGGCGCCGTACTGTGCCAGTAATTCAGCCGTCGACGTTGCTTGCTCTTCGGTCCGCGTGAGCAGCACGCGGCGCCCCTTTAGCGGCGAAAGCTTCACCAGGACATGAGAGCACGCCTCGGCTAGCACCGCACAGTTCGGTATGGCTTGACGGGCCATCACAGCCGTGGAAAGTGGGCGGCCCTCCAGAGAGCTTCCGTGTGCGGGCCTCCGACGCAAGTCGCGCCCCCGTTTCAACTTCGCTCGAAACGGCTAGCACGCGGTGGCACCAGGCGACTCTCGCCAGCTCCGGAGCGATCCCATTGTAACCAAGAGCGAACGCAATCGAGACCTCACATGAATAAGCAACCTGGCGTAATCGGCATCAAACTTGGCTGCACGCAGATCTTCAACGATGACGGCACCCTTAAGCGCGTGACCGTCATCGAAGCGGGCCCCATCACCATCGTCGACAAACGCACGGCCGAAAGAGATGGGTACACCGCCCTCGTCCTCGGCTTTGGCGAGCGCAAAGAGAAGCACACGGCCAAGCCGCAACTTGGCTACTACAAAAAGGCAAACCTCACCCCAAAACGCAAGCTGAAAGAACTGCGTTGCGAGGCTGAATTCGCTGACAAATTCGAAGTCGGCGGCGTCCTGAAGCTCGACGAGCTGTTCCAAGTCGGCCAGAAAGTGGACGCGCAAGGGCGCACCCGTGGTCGCGGCTTCTCAGGCGTTGTTCGCCGGTGGAGCATGGCTGGCCAAGTGCAAACGCACGGTACGCACGAGTGTCGCCGTCACGGCGGTTCGATCGGTACGAACATGACGCCAGGTCGCACGCTTCCTGGTTTGAAGATGGCGGGCCAGTACGGCGACGAATTGGTCAGCGTTCTTAACCTTAAGATCGCCCGTATCGACGCCGACAAGCACCTGCTCCTCATCGAAGGCGCCATTCCAGGCGCGAGCAACGGCCCTGTCTTCATCCGCCAGGCAGTCAAGACCCGCAAGCGTAAAGTCGGACGGTAACAACGTAACGTTCCGCTCCTCTTATGGCCAATCGACGCAACAACCCGTACGCGAAGCCCGATGCTTTTTCCGTAAAGGCGAAGCAAGAGGGCTACCCGGCGCGGAGCGTCTTCAAGCTGGAGGAAATCGATCAACGTGTGCGCCTTTTGCGCGGAGGGCAGCACGTCCTCGATCTCGGCGCGAGTCCTGGCAGTTGGGCCAAGTACATCTCGCAAAAGATCGGACCGAGTGGCAGGTTGTTGGCGGTTGATTTGAAACCGATGACGATCTCTTTGCCGCCAGGGTGTGTCTTTATTCTGGGAGATGCGCTTTCCCTTGAAAATGAATCATTGCGGACGTTTGCTCCTTACGACGTTGTGGTGAGCGATATGGCGCCAAGCACATCCGGCACCCGCATGCAGGATCAGGCGCGCAGCTTTGAGCTCTTCACGCGCGCGGTCGAAGTCGCAATCAATGTCACCAAGCCCGGCGGGGCCTTCGTAGGCAAGCTCTTCATGGGCGATGATTTTCAGCACGCGCGCAAACAGATCAAAGAATGTTACGAAGAAGACAAGACCATTCGACCGGCAGGCACGCGCCCCAATAGCTACGAAGTGTTCCTCATTGGGCTGCGCCTTAAACCTCGACCTGCGTAGATTTTCCGGCTGTCCTGGCAGATCTGCCGGCGATTTTTGCGCATAGTTCGCATCAGCCACGATCAGCGATGCGCAGGCCGTCAGCCCCCAGCCCCCTCATCCCTTCTTCCGTCGCTTTAGCCCCTGGCCGGAGCCCTGGCCCTGGCCCTGGCCGGAGCCCCGGCCGGAACCGAAGAGGCTACCTCGTAAGCCCACGGAGCAACGCGACCAGTCGCTCGGCGATCGGGATGCAACGCGCCGTAGCGCCCGCGTCAGCGTCGCCCGTAAGCTCAGCAATTTCGACGCCCGCGACAGCTTCGACAGCCTCCCCGCGAGCGATCGCAAACGCGCGCGCTCGGTCACCGCGACTGACACGACCTGCGCCTTCAGCCGTGTTGAGGCACGCGCTCTTGGCTGCGCGATGCGCCTGATCGCGCAGGTGCGTATCGCGGATGCTCGCGGCCTTCACGGCGAGTAGCAGCTCGACTGCGACTTGGTACGCAATGAGTCTGTGATGTGGAAGTTGCGAGCGAAAGGTTGTGATTGGGTCGGTCATGCCCAGAAGGACCGACCCAATCACGACCCGAGCGATTCATATCGTCAAGATCGTGAAGCAAAGACGTGCGGGGGCAACGGTCCGGGCTGGGGCCAGGCTTAGGGCTGGGGCCTCGGCTGGGGCCTCGGCTGGGGCCTCGGCTGGGGCTTCGGCTGGGGCTTCGGCTGGGGCGAGCGCTTGGGCGGGGGCTTCGGCGAGGCGAATCAGAGGGTGAGGGGAGGCGTGGCGTTCGCCCACTGGAGCATGTGATCACGCGAGAAGCACGTCGAGGGTCCGTGCGAGTGGATATTTTCAGTCTTCGTTGGAACCTTGCATTCTTTCAAAATTGTGCGCTTGATCGCGTCGGTCGGAACGCCCCAAACGCGCGCGCACGCGATCGCATGGATGCTTGCTCCCTCATCGATGATTGGCGCCGTTTTCCGTGCAGCCGTGTCGCGAATGATGACCTTCGCGCCAGGCGATACGGGGCAGTGCTTCTTTGCGTGCTCTCGAGCCACTGTGTCGTCCAAAGAGAAGAGCCCATTGGGCAAAGCGTGCGCCACGAAAGGGGGTTCCCTGCCTAACTCATTGTTCGTCCCCTCGAACCAAGCGACATCGAAGCCGCTAAAGGGTGCCGTGAAGGCCAAGTCGGGCCGACCGTCTTCGTCGGCGTCCGTCAATTCGGAAAATTGAATCTTGCTCGCGGGCGCATAGACCGCGACGCCCGTGCGCTGCGCAGTCCATACACTCCCGTCCTGCGTCCCGACGTCGGTGTGAACGGGGCGCGACACGATCACGGCGAACTCTTCTAGTCCGTCAGCGTCGTAGTCAAAGACTGACGTTTGGAACCGGATCCTGTAAAAACCGCTCGCTGTGAAGGCGTGCGCGGGGCCTTGGGCTCGACGGCCGTCAGCATCGACGCGAACGACGAAGTAATTTCCCTTCATGACTTCGACGGCCCCGGCGCCCTTCGTGCAAGTTGGATCGAAGGTCAGGTTGCTGAACGCGACCGTCCAGGCGCCGCCATTTTCCGTGGGTTTGCAGACATCCTCCAAGATGCCCACCGCATCGAAGCCTCCACCGCCACCGTCCGTGCATTTTGGAAGCGCTCCGTATGCGGCCGCATCCTCTTCCGCAATGCGTTCACACAGCGAAGCAGGGTCGCGCTGGCGTTCAGGCTGAGGCTTTGGAAGCACCGCCGCCGTTAGGGGCGCATGCACAAGCGTGCTTTTGGCCCTTTTGGCTGAGTTGCCGCATCCGGCGAGAAGCAGCGTTGTAAGAACCGTCGAAGTTACAACCCGCATGGCCAGCACTCCAGCTGTATTCTCCGTGATCCGCCCGGCGACGCTGACGCGAACATTGAAAGCCGTCAAGCTGCGAAGGACAATGCTAAATTTCCAGGGCGGCGTACGCTGGGGCGCGATGGTGCTGCTCGATCCGAAAGTCCCGTTCGCCGGGCGCTTCATCATCGAACGTGAAGTTGGGCGTGGTGGGGTGGGCATCGTCTACCGAGCGGTCGACCAGGTCACCGGAACGCCCGTCGCGCTTAAGGTCGTCGCGGTCTCGGGCATTGACACCGGCGAGGACGCTCGATTTCAACGCGAGGGGCGCATTCTCGCCAGCCTCATCCATCCGCACATAGTCAGGCTCGTTGACTTTGGGCACACCGACGACGGCACCCCTTACCTCGCGATGGAGTGGCTTGATGGCGAGGACCTGTCGGTCCGTCACAAGCGCGCGCCCTTGTCGATGCTCGACGCCGTTCGCGCCATGGGGCAGATCGCCGACGCGCTTTCATCGGCACATGCCGCGGGCGTGGTACACCGGGACGTTAAGCCCTCGAACATTCTCTTGCGCACCGACAACGAAGGCGCATTGCACGCCACCCTGGTCGATTTTGGCGTCGCGGCCGCGCAAGATGCACGCGTGACGCGGACGGGCGCAATCATCGGAACCCCGGCGTACATGGCACCTGAGCAAGCGCGCGGCGATGGTGAAATTGATCAGCGATCGGATATTTACTCGCTGGGCGCGACGCTCTTCGAGTTGATCGCGGGGAGGCCTCCACACACGGGGCCGACCGCGATCGCGATTCTTGCGCGTCTCGCCACAACCCCGGCTCCGCGCCTTCGAGAGGTGCTGATCGAAGCCCCTCTCAGCCTCGACGACCTACTCGGCGACATGCTGGCCACCGCGCCAGCCGATCGGCCTTCGTCAGCATCTGAGATTGCGATCGCCCTTCGCTCGCTCGAGGTCGAAATGATCGCTCAAACCGGCATGCGATTGACGCCAAGTGGAACGCCGAGCTTTGCATCGCACACAACAACAAGCCGTTCGGGTGGCTCGCGCGTTGTGACGACAATCGTAGCCACCTATGTTCCGAAAGGCGACCCAAGGACGCGCCTCCTCACGACCATCCGTTCGCGCGGAGGTGAAGCGACCGAACTCGGTGGCGATGCAATCGTGGCGCACTTTGGTCTAAAACGTTCAGCGGGCGACGAAGCCTCGCGCGCCGCGGAGGTCGCTATGAAGGTCGCGCAGATGCCAGCCGCCGTCGGTGTCGCGACCGGCCGCGCTCGCCTCGAACGAACACGAGCGCAGGGCGAAGTGGTTGACCGTGCAGCCGCGCTCTCTCGCGATGCAAAGCGCGGCCAGGTGATCGCAGACACCGCGACCACCGAACTGATCCGCAGCGGTTTCGAATTGCAGCTTCGTGCCGACGGCGCTTCGATTGTGACTTCAGCGCGAGCGCAGCGGCAAGACGGCATCGCGGGGGCTCCGTTTGTGGGTCGCGAGCCTGAACTTGTACAAATCATGGCCGCGTTTGAGCGCGCAGCAGAGGACGCCACGCCGGTCATTGTGTCGATCGGTGGAGCTCCGGGCATGGGCAAGACTCGCCTTCGCTACGAGGCCCTGGCATCGATTGGTGCCCATCGTAGCGCGCCGAAAGTGGTGCTCGCACGCGCCGAGAGTTTCGGCACGAGTCCACCATTCGGCATCGCAGCGGACCTCCTCGCCGGCACGCTCGCTCTCTACCCAGAAGGAGAAAGGCAATCGCTTCTTGGTCAACGAAGTGAACCTTCTGAGCCGACGTCGCTCGAACTTCTCCTCGCCAAAGATCCATCGCACGATCTCGCACACAGCCGCGGGGTTCGCGACGCCCTCTGGATCGCACTCACCGATTTTTTTCTCGCAGCCCCCGAGCCGCTCGTCCTCGCGGTTGAAGATGCACACGGTGCTGACGCGGACAGCATCGCGTGGATCGAACACATGCTTGCGCGCGCTTCCGGCAAACGCGTCTTCATGTTGGTCACTGCACGACCCAGCTTCTGGCGCAAAGACTCTCACCGCTTCGAGTCGCGCGATCATGTTCGGCTTG
>CAMBEV010000197.1 GCA_945865595.1 Nannocystis exedens
GGCAGGGGCAGGGGCAGGGGCAGGGGCAGGGGCAGGGGCAGGGGCAGGGGCAGGGGCAGGGGTGTGGATGAACGTGGGACCTGGGGGTGGAAGGGTCGCTGGCGCGGCCGTCGGTGCACGTGCGCGGAGGAAGCTGCCAACGTCACCACCCAATGCGGCCGGCAGCATGGATGGAGGCTCATGGTCACCGCGGCGTGGGAACACCACAAGTGGCTCGCCGCGCCAGTCTTTCCACACGAGGGTCGCCACCGGAAGGTCAACTTGTTTGCCGTTCGTGAGATCGTCAAAAACGGCCATTGCAACGAACTTTCGTTCCGCGACATGCTGCAACTCTTCGCGTACGTCGCGCAACTCATCGAGAAGGGCGCGCCCGGCGTCGACTTCACCAATGCCCTCGCTCACAAAAGTGAGCTCGCGATAGAGGAGCGGCCGCTCGGAAGTCGGAGGCTCTTCGCGTGAACTGTGGACCACGAGTGCAATGATTGCAGCCTTGGTTACAATATACCGACGCCGGCGCGTGGCATCAATCGCTTGGCCGCCTTCCGCTCGAATCTCGAGTGACAGATCAGCGAGCGAAGTTGGCTCTTGCCGATCCGATTGAACGCGGCCTAGCGCGCTTAACCAGCTGTCAGCGTCGACGGTGTGTTTCGCGGTTTCGCCACCGCCTAGTGGCAAGACCTCTACAGTCCAGCGCGGCATTGTTATGCCACAGGATACTCATGGATCGCCCACGCGTCCCGGAATTATTCCGCGCGGAGGCCATCGGTGGGGCGGCGAAGCGCTGTGCTGAGCGCGGGAATGATGCTTGCGGCGATACAGACCGCAATGGCAGCGATCGCCACGCCGCCGAACTCCGCAGCGTTCACCCGAATGGGGAGCTGGGAAATAAAGTAAATTTTCGGATCGAGCGGGACGGCGCGCACCAGGATCACGCGGCAAAGCAGGTACGCGAGGCCAAGACCAAGGGAAGCGCCAGCCACACCGTAGAAGATGCCTTGCAAGAGGAAGATGCGGAAGATCGCGCTGTTGGTTGCGCCAATCGCCTTGAGCAAGGCGATCTCTTGCCGCTTTTCGAGGCCGAGCATCGTGAGGGTTGCCACCACGACGAAGCCAGAGATCACCATCAACCCTTGAAAGGGGATGGATAGCAGTAGCTGTTGCATTTGGATGGTGCTGAAGAGGCCGTGATTGAGCTCGGCCCAGTCCATCGTGTGGTAGATGCTGTTGTTCAGGCGTCGCTCGATCTCTTGCTTTATCGCGCCCGACTTTGAGATGTCCGCGATGCGCATCTCGACGCCCGTCACGCTGTCGCCGTACTCGTAGAATTCTTGGGCAGCGTAGAGGTCGGTGTAGATGAGCTTGGCGTCGTATTGATCGAAGCCGGCCTCGAACAGCGCCACAATGCGGAACGCCTTGATCAGCGGCACGCGTGAGCTCGCCGTGTAGGCCGAACCCACCGTCGGCGACATGATTTGAATGCAGTCGCCGATGGCTGCGCTCAGTTGCTTGGCGAGGACGGTGCCAATGATTGCGCCGGGCAAGCCGACGACCGACGACGAGGCGCAGGGGTCGGGATCGTCTTTGACATCAACGGTATCGTCGTCAGGAAGCTCGCTCGCGAAGCCGCCGTGGGGTGTCGAATCGTGGGGTTTGGCAACAGCGGGGGCCGGCGCTGGCTTCGGCGGTTGCCTCTTGGCGGCTGCGGGCTTGCCTTCCTTGCGGGCCTTGCTTTCGTCGACCGCGCGCCGCATCTCGTCCATCAGCGATCCTTGCTCGCCGGCGGGCGCATCCAACGGATCGTTGTCGGGTGACCCCTCGTCGGGCTTGCCCGGGGCTTTCATGGGGAGCGGCAGTTGAGCGCGTGCGGGCGCGATCGCACCGGGTAGGCGCAACCCAGAAAACCCAGCCTGCGCGTATCCCTTCGGGGCGACGATATGCTTGGGAAGATCGAGCACGGATGACACGAGCCCAGGGTCGACACCCTTGATGAGCACGCCGGTCGCGATGCGCTTGCCGTGGCTCACCATCATTGGGTCGATGACGAAAGGGGCAACACCGGTGACGCCGGGAACGTCGCGCGCGATGTCCATGACGCGGCGGTACTCGCGGAAGTCGATTGAGTACTTGAGGACCAGTACGTGCGAATTGACACCGAGGACCTTTTCTCGAAATTGCTCAAGAAATCCGCCAGTTACGGCCATCGTGGTCGTGAGGAGCGATACTCCGAGCGTTACGCCGATGAGCGCGAGCGTGGTGCTAAACGAGATGGAAAGCTTGTTGCCGCGGGCCGGGCGCAGGTAGCGCAGCGCGATGAGCGGGGAATAGCCGCTGAAAAGCCACCGAAAGGCCACGAGTACGCCAATGAGCGCGCCGGCACACGCTACCGCACCAATCGCGGCGTGGTGCTGCTGGACCCAGTGGGCAACGACTCCGATGAAATCGCGCATTCGCCGTTCGAGATACCACGATGGACGCCGCAGGTCCTACGCTGTCATTCAGAGCGGCTTGCAGAGCCGCGAAGAATCTTCGATGTGACCGACTCGACAGCCCTAACCTTAATCGGTCGTGTGACCGTATCTGCCGGTTGACCTCGCCATGTCCGAACAAGACCCCATTAAGCTTGCGACACTTGCGGCGTCCGAAAGCGCTTCGAGCATCCTCGCCACGACTAACGATCCGTTTATCGGAAAAGTGATCGATGGGCGTTACGTCATCGAAGGGATTCTTGGCGAAGGCGGTATGGGGGTTGTCTATCGCGGCCGCCACAAAGTGATCGAGAAGCGCGTTGCGATAAAGATCTTGCGCGACGATATGGCGAAAGATGCCGAAATCATGGCGCGCTTTCTTCAGGAGGCGAAGGCGGCCTCGGCGATTGGTAACCCGCACATCGTCGACGTGTCCGACTTCGGGCAGCTTCCCGATCGCTCTACGTACTTCGTGATGGAGTACCTCGACGGGCAGAGTCTGGCCGCCGTGCTGTCGCAGACCGAACGCCCACTTCCGCTTGAACGCATCTTGCATGTTGTGATGCAGCTTGCGAGAGGGCTCGGCGCGGCTCACGACGCGAACATCGTTCATCGCGATCTCAAGCCTGACAACATCATGCTTGTCACGCGCAGTCAGGAACGCGACTTCGTCAAGATACTTGACTTTGGTATCGCGAAGGTGGGGAGCGGAGCAACCGCGAAAACGAAGGCCGGCAGCGTCTTTGGAACGCCTCACTACATGTCGCCGGAGCAGGCGGCTGGGACGCCCGTTGATCAGCGGACCGACATCTACTCGCTCGGCGTCATCTTGTACGAGATGGCTTCGGGGCGCGTTCCGTTCGACGCCGATAACTTCATGGGGATCCTGACGCAGCACATGTACAAAGCGCCGGTGCCGATTCGTGCGCTCGTGCCGGACATCAGTGTGTCGCCCGGTCTCGAAGCTGTGATCCTCAAGTGCCTCACCAAGAAGCCTGAGGGACGCTACGCCTCGATGGGTGACCTTCACGACGACCTTCAGCGGTTGGAGCAAGGGCGGGTACCGCGCGCTGTCGACGACTTGATGGCGCGATCAGGTGGGTTCAACGTTCCTGCGGATTACTTTCGCTCGTCGGCGTTGCCGTTGCCGGTGCCGGGCGTACCCCACGGACGTGGCGGTCGGCCGCGCTGGCCAATCGTGCTCGGCGTGGGCGCGCTGGCCATGGGCGTCGGCGTTGGGATGGCGTTCGTTCTCGCCAAGAGCGGCCCGACAGGAGCGCAACCGCCTCCGGGTACTTTTAGCGCAGCGCAAGGTTCCACTGCGGCGCCGCCCGCGCGCTCAGTCAACGAGACCGTCAAAGAGCCCGTCAAAGAAGCCGTCAAGAAAGTTGTCCTTGTGAATGCGACGCCGGGTACCCGCGTTGAGCGGGACGGTGTCCGCCTGGGCGTTGTCCCGGTGAATCTCACGCTCGAAGCGGATGAGAAAGCGAAGGTCACGCTGAGCCTCGCCGGTTACAAGACGGAGGTGATCGAAGTCACCGCCGACCGACCCAAGGTCGAAGTTGCACTCACGCGCGCGACTGCGCTGCAGTTTCGGGGCGTGGTCCCTGTCGTGAAAGAGCCACCGCCGGCACCAGAGCGCCCTGCGCAGCCGTTGCCGAAGCCACCTCCGGACGACGAGCAGGGACGCCTGGAGCGGGCGTTGAAAAAAGGCAAGTAAGTTTAGTTCTTCCGCTCAGGGCTGAGCTCGCTACCGTTCCAGCGATAGGAAACCTCTGCATGGGCGGTACTGATCCAACCGAGATCGCCAGGGCCATCGCAACGCGAGGACGGGCCCGTGATGGTCACCTTGTCGGCCTCGAGGTTGATCGCGTTGGTGCAGTCGCCGAACTGGACCGCGTGCTGCAAGAGGACGCGTGGAACGGGGCCAGAAGCGTCGAGCAGCGTCCGTGATGTCACGTTGCCGCTGCGCATTTCGCGCGCCTCTTCGATGACAATGGTGGGTTTAGTCAAGAAGGTGAACTTATGCGCCGACAGCGTCGTGCGACCGCTTACGGTGCGCGAGAAGTAACGCGTTCCGTCGAGGAAGGCGTGCCCCACGATCCACAGCTCGCGCGCCACGATCTCAGCGACTTCAAGTTCTGCACTCGCGGCAAAGTCGCCCACGAGGGCACCCTCGGGTCGAGCACTGTCGCGCGTTTCGGGCGAAAGGCGCTCCCACGCTGCGAGCTCGGGTTCGCTCGGCGCCCAGGGGTCGTTTTTGCCTGGGTTGCTTGTCGTTGAGGTCGTGCTGTGCGTTTCAGTGTCGTGGTAGGTCACGCTCGCCAGGATGCCCGCTCTGGGTTCGCCTCCCCTGGTGAGGTGGCTCCACGGCACCGAAGCCTCAAAGCGGTATCCACCATCGAATGCGACCTCGACGAGTTTTGAACCGGGAACTTGACGGTTCATGTGCTTGACCATTCCTTCTGATTCGCCCGGTTTGCCGGCGTAGAATGAAAGGTCGAAGGACACGCGCCTTTCAGGTCGGGTCGATCGGGCGTTCGGTCGTGCGCTGAGGAAGCTGATGCTGAGGCTCAGGCGATCCTCGTGGTCAGAGAACGCTGGAGTCCGCGAAAGCGTTGCGTCGTGAATCTCGGCGGCGACGTAGAGAGACTCGTTGTCGTAAATCAGGTTGACAGATGTCTCTTTCGCTTGCCCAGTTGACCTATGCGTTGCCGTGATCAACGGCGGCCATTCGCCGAGCATGCCGTCCAGGGTAACGTTGCCTCGCGTGCGGCTGAGTGAGAGGCCTGGATAGTGGATGGCTTCGGGCTCAGCTTCGCCTGGCTCCGCGCTCAGCGTGGCAACCTTGCCTGTCGCGAGGCGCGCGGCGGCCACCGGCGTTTCGGCGGACGTGATTCGTGGGGGCGCTTGCGGCGTTCCGCACGCGGCGACGCATAGTGCGATCAAGACGGCTGCGATCGTCGCGGACCCCTTGGTATAACGACCGATGAGCTTCGAAATCTCGACGGCGGGCACAACGAGAAACGCGAGGCCAAGGAGGGTGAGCCACTCTGCCACTGGCAGCGGGAACGTCTGAAAGACGCCGCGAAGGCCTGGAACCCCCACCGCGAGCAGATGAATCAGCGTGCTCAGGACCAGCGCACCAAGCAGGGGCAGCGGCATGAACGGCCGTACCCTCAGAATCGACGCCGAGGGCGAACGGCAGCTCAGCGCGTGAAAAAGCGGGCTAAGCGCAAGGAGGGAAAATGCAACCGCGCGGGCTTCCTTTGACGGGTCGCCGTCGCCGTTGTCGCGCCACGGCATGTGATAGCAGAGGAGCGCCGCGGCTCCCATCACCAGCCCGACGAACAGCATTCCGAGGTACTCGCGTGCTCCCAGCAATCCGTCGGTGGTCTTGCGCGGCGAATCCTCCATCTGAAGGGTGTCCGGCGGATCGATCCCGAGCGCGAGCGCGGGGAGGCCATTGGTCACCAGGTTGATCCACAGGATCATCAGTGGGGTGAGTGGCGGCACTGACGTGAAGGAAGCCACGAACACTGTGACGAGGAGGCCGGCGTTCGACGACAGCAGGAAGAAAATGGACTTCTGAATGTTACGATATATCGCGCGCCCTTCTCGGATCGCATGGACGATGGTCGCGAAGTTGTCGTCTGCAATGACGATGTCAGCGGCCTCACGCGCAACGTCGGTGCCGTCTTTGCCCATGGCCACGCCAATGTGCGCTTCGCGGAGCGCGGGGGCATCGTTGACGCCGTCGCCAGTCATCGCCACCACCTCGCCGCGTTGCTTCAGCAACTTGACGATGCGCAACTTCTGCTCCGCGGACACTCGGGCGAATACGCGGATACGATCAACGTGAGCAAGCGCCTCCGCGTCGCTCAGTTTCGCGAGCTCGGCTCCCGTCATGGCCTCCGCGGTGTCGGTCCACATGCCGAGCTCTTTTGCGATCGCCATCGCCGTGAGCTTGTGATCGCCCGTGATCATCACAACGCGCACGTGGGCCTTGCGACAGGTTTCGATGGCTTCTTTGACGCCTGCGCGTGGCGGATCCGACATTCCTACGAGGCCTATGAATGTGAGGCTTGTCTCGAGCTCTCTCGGCTCGACGGCCCCGCCAGCCCTCACGCTCTGTGGCGCTGGGAGTTCACGGCGCGCGATGGCGAGTACCCTGAGCGCCCGGGCGCTCATGTCGTCGCCGATGGCGAGGAGTCGCGCGCGTGTTTCAGCGTCGAGAGGTAGCGAGGTGCCGCCTTCGTCGACGTGGTGGGTGCACAGGTGCAAGAGCACGTCGGCACTTCCCTTGGTGTGCACGACCTCTCGGCCTTGATCGTCGAGCGTGACGATCGTCATGCGTTTGCGATCGCTGTCGAAAGGTAACTCGTGAAGTAACGTGTGCGAAATGGTGAGCGACTCCCTCGGCAGGCCACCCTTCGCAGCAAGGGTAAGGAGTGCGCCCTCGGTGGGGTCTCCAACAGTACGCCACGTGCCATCGCCGCGCTCTTCGAGCTCTGC
>CAMBEV010000198.1 GCA_945865595.1 Nannocystis exedens
CGATCGCACCAGCTCCTCGGGCGGCTTTGGCGGCTGCACGGCAACCATGCTCAGCCCGCGCATCGCCCTGACCGCACGCCACTGCGTAGCGAACACCGACGGCTACAGCGCGTGCGACAGCGACGGCAACGTCCTCGCGGGAGGCAGAATTCTGTCCGACCACGAGGCCAACACCATGTACGTCATGCTCGGCGTCAAGCCGCAGTTTCACGGCAAGGCCGACGGACAAGGCAAGCAACTTTACGTTCCTGAGTCGCGCATCATGTGCAACTCCGACATCGCCGTGATCGAGCTCGCCAACCCGCTGCCTAACGCGCAGATCGCCAAGATTCGCCTCGACAGCCCGCCCGTGAAGGGCGAAACCATCACCGCGATCGGCTGGGGAATCACCGAAAGCGGTCGCGGGCCAAGTCAACGCCAACAGCGCACCGGGATCCGTGTCCTCGATGTCGGCCCGTCTGCCAGCAAGCGATCGGGAATCGGCGCAAAAGAATTCCAAGTGGGCGAATCCATCTGTTCAGGCGACTCGGGGGGTCCCGCGATCGCTGACTCGACGGGTGCTGTGATCGGTGTGGTCTCGCGAGGCGGCAACGGCACCACCAGCACTGAGCCGGCAGCGGCGTGCGTTGGCGCAGGCACCTACAACACGTACACGCAGGTTGCGCCACACAAGGACCTCATCATGCAAGCCTTCGCCTCGACCGGCGAAGAGCCCTGGCTCGAGGGTGGGCCTGATCCACGCAAGGCCAAAGCCGATGCCACGTGCGGCGTGGGCGACGAGTGCCGCTCGGGCTTGTGCCACGAAGGTGTCTGCGTCGATGCTTGCACCGAGGGCGGCGTATGCGCCGACGGGTACACCTGCAACGGCGATGTCGGCGTGTGCGTGGTGAATGTGGTGAGCGAGAGTTCCGCGACAGACGTGGCCGTGAAGGGTTGCTCAACGACGGGCAGCGCACGCGCGCCAGCGAGTCCGTTTGCGCTAGTGGCTGCGGGTGCGATCGTGCTCGCCGGGATGCGGCGGCGGCGAGTCGGCTGCCCCGCTACACGCTACTGACTGGCCCCGCCGATGGGGTCGACGCCTGGCTTTCGCGGACCAGGGGCTCACGCAGCTGCGCGAACTCTGCCACCAAGGCAGCGCCTTCTTTGGGCACGTCGTGGAAGCGGACGCCGAAGCCGGCCGGCGTGTCATCGCTCAAGTAGTTCTGCAAGAAGGCGACGACGCCCGACAGTTCGGCAACATCACCGCCTGGAAACATGATCCCCACAGAAACTTTTTCGCCGACCGCGGGGGCGTTGGCGAACGTTGCAATGAAGAGGCCTCCATTCATCACGACGTCGTTGCCGCTCAATCCGAGGTAAAAATCGCTTGGACTCGAGGCGCTGAGTTCAACCTCGAAGCAGGGCATCCCGGTGAGACCGTGCGCGATGCGCACGTCGAGGCGCGCGATCGATTCGATTAGCGCCGCGATGCGCCCTCCATCGGCGCCACTGTTGCTAGCCGACACGTCGACGAGAGGCGAAAGCGCACGCTCGACAAGGTCGGTTTGGTGGGCGAGAAGGTTCCCTACAGCCGGCTGGGTAGCCTGTGCGCTTCGGAGCTCGCGCTGCGCGCACACAAGCTGCCCGAGGCTTCTGTCGACATTGGTCAAGAATGTTGACTTATCGGATGGCGCCTCGCTCGCGGCGATCGCCTCGGTGATGACCGATCGGATGCCTTGCAGCGGGTCAGGAAGGTCGGAATGCATGCCCGTGAGAGGGGCCGGCCCGAGCGTCTGTTCGAAATCATCATTCTCGCTTGCGAGCCCGTGAGCCTCGCGCGCTTTGGAAAGGAGGTCGACGACTTCTTCATCCGTCGTCGGAGTAAAGTCATCGTACCAAAGGCCGACGGCTTGCAGCGGTTCAGGC
The DNA here is from genome assembly GCA_945865595.1 of Nannocystis exedens. Lineage (GTDB taxonomy): Bacteria > Myxococcota_A > Polyangia > Polyangiales > Polyangiaceae > JAHFDX01. Next base: position 1,906 of record CAMBEV010000198.1, read on the forward strand.
GTAAACGCGCAGACGACGTCATCGACCACGTCCTTCAAAAAGTGGCAGGTGTAGAGGGACGCGACAGGGACCGCGATCACGACCCGTGCCGGCAGGTGCTTGCGAACCGCGGTCACGGCCGCGCGCATCGTTGCGCCCGTGGCGAGACCATCGTCAACGAGAATGACGGTGTGCCCTTCGAGTGACCTCTGGGGCAAGTCGCCCCGATACGTGCGCTCGCGTCGCTTGAGTTCCTGCTGTTCCCACTCGGCCACTTTGTCGATGACCGACATCGGGATGTGGAGCCTTGCGATCAGCTCCTCATTGAGAACTCGCACGCTTCCTGATGCGATGGCCCCGATCGCAAGCTCGGCGTGGCCGGGGAGGCCGAGTTTGCGGACCAGGACGACGTCGAGCGGAGCATTGAGCGCTAGCGCGACCTCATACGCTACAGGGACTCCCCCGCGAGGCAGCGCGAGCACGACGGTGTCTGCGTCCGTACGATATCGCATTAGACCTTCGGCGAGCGCCTGCCCAGCTTGCCGTCGATCGCGAAAGCGAACATTCGACTCTTGGAACTGCAATGAAGTCAGCATGGGCGTACCTCGCGGCCATGAGAACGCTATTTCCATGCCGCAGGGGCCGACCGCGGTTCCGGCCTTGGCGAATGTGCATGAGCCCGAGTCCCACCTGATTCCGATCGTGATCGAAGCCGCCCTCTGACGCCGCAAGAAGCGCACGGTGTGCGGAGGCGATTATCCAACACCCGACGGCACATGCATTCGCGGGCCTTGCGCGAAGTCTAACAGTTCACGCGCTCTTGCCACACCCCGCCATATACGCCTCAGCTGCCCGGAGTCTCAAACCGCCATCGCGGCCGAGCAGATCGTCGTTAGGCACGTAAAAATCGGAGAGGGAAAAGAGGACAAAGGGGTTGTGGGGGTGCAACCCGATGGTGGAATGGCGCTTGCAGACATGAGCCTGGAACGCCGCAGAGGTTCGTCCAAGCAATGGCGGCAGCACCGCCCTCCCCCAAGGTGCTGCCGTTTCTGCTCAGAGGCGACACCCTTGCGGCGTTTTTTTTCCTCGCAGCGGTGCGTTCACGCGTCGGGTCGCGGCGACCAAGTTTGCGGCAGATGAGCGAGCGTACGCATGCTGCAGATAGTCAATCAACTTGTCTATCAAGAGACGCTTGTCGGCACGGTGGAGGGAGTCCACCTGCTCGCCGGTTGCGGTCCGTGTCTTGCAGCCCGTCGCTTATGTTTAAGATTTCGATTCGAGTCCCGGTATTCGCGATTGGTGCTGAGGTTGCTGTCGGGGGTCTCAGCTTCGCATGTGGCGAACCGTTCTCCGCGCGAGAGAACCTCCGCGAAGAGTCGAACGCAGAGCTCACAGTCGACGGTGGCTCGCGGCTGGATAGCAGCGGCGCGTCGGCAATCGACGCGACACCCTGGGCTGCCGACGCTTTGGTTCCCTCTGATGCCGGCACGGTAAGCCAATGCACGCAGGTCACGTGTCAGCAAGCGGGTCGGGAGTGCGGCAGCTTTGAGCAATGTGACCAGGTGACTCAGTGCGGGCTCGCGACATCAGACGGGTGCTCGGTCGGCAAGTTCTGCAACGGGGGAAAGTGCACCACTACGCCATGCGTCGCGAAAACGTGCGGTGAACTCAGTTTGGTGTGCGGCAAGGCGACCAACAACTGCGGCGCCAGCATCGAGTGCGGCAGCTGCGCGACAGGTCAAGAGTGTCGGGCAAGCGGTAAGACTTGCTGCGCGAACGACAAATGCAACGCATACAGTTACACTTGCGGCGTCTTCAAGAACGGCTGTGGCGAGCTGCTCACGTGTGGGCCGTCTCCAAGCACAGACAGCGGTCGCGATAAGCACTGTCCGACCACGCTGCCGAAGTACTACGCCTGCGGCAAGTCGGCCGGCAACGGTAACGGTAACGGCAACAACGGCAATGGCAATGGCAACTCGGGAAACGACGAGGGCCTCGGCGCCTCCAATCCTTTCAGCGATCGACTCTGCCAACCCTCAGACAAAAACTTAAAGGGCGCAGTGGGATGGTGCTGCGAGCGCTAGCCTGGGGTCGCGTTTTGTCCATTTGAGCGCCTGAGGCGCTTCGTGACGCGCATCCCTCACCGCGCCGGCACGCGTCCCTTCTCGTCCTTCGCCAGGTTTCGGCAGAAGTTGCCAATCATGTCCACCGCAGACTTATCGTAATACGCCGCGAAGTGACCATCGACTCCAGGCGCCGGGACCACTTGCACGATCGCGCCCGACGCCTTCCCGCCCGCGAGATTGCCCGACACGCCCTCGGCCGGCACGGTGAGTTCGCCATACCCACCGAACGCAAGCTCTGGAATCGGACGCACCGACGGCAACATCAGCGGCAAGCCCATCGACACGCCAAGCAACTCCATGCCTCGCGGCGGCGCGAAGGTGTCGCCCGTTCCGTCCGAAGCAACGCCCACAAACTGGAGCACGCTCTTCGGCGCAAACCCTGGCCTCGGCGTCTGTACAATGTACGGCCCGTAGTTGTACGGATCGGACGCATCACCAATGGTCTGCGCTAAAGCGATCACTGGGTGATACATATTGAGTTCCGCGCCTTCTTCGTCACTGCGCAGCTGCAAGAGCAACTTGACGAGTGCGGCAACGCTTGGCTCCGGCTTGGTCTTCTCGAGAAGTGGAACACCCAGGAGCCCACCGGCACCTGTCAGCACGCCACCCCGCGTCTGGTTGTCCGCCGCGAGAAAGAGCGGACCATTCAGGCCACCCTGCGAATGCCCCGAGAACATGATGCGTTTTGGATCGAATCGAATCTCGTACCCCGATCGCGACGACTCGGCCGGGATCGTCAACTTTGTTTCCGAAAATAGTCGCGCTTGCTGGACCACGTCGATCGCCGCCTGCTGCGGATTGGTCCGGAGCGCGATGATGTTGTCGACGTTGAAAAAGAGGAAGTTGACCTCTCCTTTGTTCAGCGGCGCGCCAGGCCTCGTGCCGTGAAAGATCTGGTCAGTACCCATCGAAGCAATGCATCGATCGGCAAGCACGCTAGCCGTTCCGCTTCCTGTGCTGAGGAGGGTTCGGTAGTCGCCTCCGGTACCGTGCGCGTAAAGCACAATCGGATAGCCGTCGTCAGGGATCGGACACTTGTCTGCCTTAGGAACCACCAACGCGAAGCGAAGATCGAAAACGTTTTGTAACTTTGGTCGACCATTTTCGAACTGGAAGCCACCGCCATCGCTCGGCTCTTCATACGGCGGCGTCCCCACTTGGTAGTTTGGCGAGGGGCCATACATGCCTTGGTAGACGTCGTAGTTGCTCTTCTGCTCTTCGGCGGTGAGCGCCTGCACGGTGGGGGCGGCAACGTTCGCGTGAACGTCATCGGCCAGTGCAAAGAGTTCGGCGGTGGGATCGCCTGTCGTGAAAACCGTCATGTGGGCGATCTGGTCCTTTGCAACACCAGCCGTTACAATTTCGCTCACCGCATCCGCGAAAAATGCCTTTGCCGATGCACTCCGGGCAGATGCCGCCGCAAGTCCGAGGACCTCTTGCAGATCGGCGCTCGCCTTGATCGGCCCACCCCCTTCACTGCGAGCAGCCGTCTTCACGATGACCGCGTAACGCGTTTTCGAACGCAGCGCGTATCCGAACGCGGGAGAAACCGCGAGGGTATCCTTTAGCCAATAGACGCCAGCGTCGCGCCGCCAGTGCCACTGAATCAACTTGCGTTGCCCGCGCTCGGGGGACTGTGCGTCGATGTCGATCAACTGCAACGACGCCGTCGCCTTCAGCGCATCGGTCGGCGTCTCTGGTAAACTCTGCGGATCGAGATCGGCAGAGAAGCGCAGATAAATGGGTGCAACCGGTGAGAAGCCCTTCAGCAGCCCCTTGGCTAAAGAAACGTAACTCTTGAGAAGCGTAATTTCGTAGGGGTTGTAGAAACCGTCGAATTGAATGCTCCCGTCGGCATCTTTGCGGAGATCGCTCGGCCACGGATGGTCAAGCCACTTGTCACCTTTCAATTCGGCGGTCGAAGGCGGCAACGAAAAGAGCGCCTCGGCGTCCTCAACCATCGGCGGTGCTGGAACCTGCGTAACCGTGCAACCGGGCGCGAAAGCCGCGCTCATGCCAACCACTGCCCACACCAAAGCTGAAAAGCGCATGCGTAAACGGTACGGGGCCTCGTCATGTTCAGGCAAGCGAGTAAACTCACGCGCTCATGACAGAGACGCCAGCGTTTGCACGGGCCTTCCCACCCGAGACGTCAGCCGCCGTCGAAGCGTTTGCACGGGGCGACTTCGGTGCCGCGCGGCACTTGCTGTTGCCGTTGCTCTCTTCGGACGATCTGGCGATTCGCAGAGCGGCCGAGCACCTGCGAGAGCGCATGCGAGCGCCAGCACTCGCGATCTTCTTATTCGTACTCAGCGCGTTACTTTTGGTGAGCCTCGCGGGTTATTGGACCCACACGCGCGGTTACAGCTCAGTCACGCCCGCCGCCGTTCCCGTGAGACCCTAACTCGACGCGCGACTTTGCGAGCCGCCCCGTCTCGATCGCGCCGTGCACCCAGGTTGGCCTGACGCCCGGTGCGATGAAGTGCGCCGTCACCTCGCTTGATGGGAACATCTGGACGAACCGAGGCGCCGCTTTCACGCGGTCCACGATCATTCGCTCGAGGAGCATTGAGGTGTACTGGTCAGCGCCGAGTTCAGGCGTGTTCGAATTGACGATCACTTCGAGGTCTTGCTTGCGGCACAGAGCGAGCAGCCCGCTGATGCGACTCTCGTGGGGTGACCAACTGTCCGCACATGTGCCGCACTCGCTCGTGCCCCACACCCCCTGCTCAGTGTTCATGAACAGCGTTTGATTGCCCGAGGTATGACCGGGCGTGCGCACGAGCATGACGCCGTCACCGAGCAAAACGTCACCATCCACGATCACAATTCGAGACGTATCGACACCCTTCTTCCCGTCTTCGATGAACCACGCGCGCTGAACGGGGTGCAGATCGTCCCAGTCGTCCCATTCTGCCTTCTGCGCGATGAGCCTCGCGTTGGGA
>CAMBEV010000199.1 GCA_945865595.1 Nannocystis exedens
CTGCCAAGTTAGTTGACGACCTGCTCGATCGCACGGTTTGGGAATTGTCGACCCCCTACTTTGCAACCGATCGCGATACGGCCCGCGCTCTCGCTGCGTACGTCGCCAAACTTTCTGGGTGCGGCGCGCTTCTCGAGCTGAGTCGAGAAGACGGTGACGCCTATTTTGCCGTCCAGCCGCCGTCCCAGTTGCCCTGACGCGCGTTTCTGCTGGGGTTATTTTTTATTGCAGCGCCGAACCCACATGCCGCGCTCGGCGGCCGTCTTTGCCGTCGCAATTTTGCTACACGCAAACTCGTTCCTTAGCGGCGCGGTTGGCGGCATGACCGGAATGGCCGTTGGCTGCGGGGGCGTTGTCGCTGTTGGGTGAGGTGGTAAATCAGGTTGACCCGTCGTCGTCGGTGTTCCAGGCGGCAGTCCGGGCGGGAGGCTCGTTGGCTGCGTCGTCGGTACGCCGGGAGCACCTGGCGTTCGTGGCGTGCCGACGCGCTCGGTCGTCTTCTTGCCGTCGTTGAGTGCGGGGATGGTCCCATCGCCCGCCTGCGCAGCGGGTGTTTCGGTCCCCGCCGCCGGTGCCTCTGCAGCACCCGCCGAGGTCGACGTCATGGCGTTGGTCGGCAAATCGAGCGGCACCGGCGCGGGCCGGCCACTCCTTGTGAGCGCAAAACCGCCAATGCCGATCGAGAGCACGCCCACAACCGCAGCGATTCCGATCAGTGCGCCCTTGTTGCCTCCACCTGCTGAGCGAACAGGGGCATGTGGTGGCTGAGCGTAAGCGCCCTGGTAGTTCGGAGGTGCCACGCCGTAGCCTTGCTGGCCGCCCTGAGGCACGCCGTAGCCTGGCTGTGCGCCGTAGTTGACCGACGCGGGTCCGCCGAGCATCGCGGGGTCGATGGGCTCGCCCACTTGGGTGCCTGAGCTCTGCCTGACCGCACCGCTCGCGCCGCTTGCTGATGCGGCACGGGCGTCGGCCGGGATCGAGGCCGCGCGCGCGACCGAAGGCGCAACGCCCATCGCGAACGCGTCGTAGAACTCCGTCACCGACGCGAACCGATCGGCGGGGTGCTTCGACAGCGCGCGCATGATTGCGCTGCGCATGGTGGGCGGAATCTGATCGCCACCCGGGTGCACTTCGATCGGCCTGGGTTGCGCGGTCATGTGCTGTGTCGCCCACTCCCATGCGGTCTGCGCCTCAAAAGGTAACTTTCCGGTGAGCATTTCGTAGGTCATCACGCCGAGCGCATAAATGTCACTGCGCGCGTCGATGGGGCGACCCGTAAATTGCTCCGGGCTCATGTAAGGCGGAGTGCCGAGCACCATGCCTTGTTGCGTGAGCTTCGCTTCGTTTGGATCTTCCTCGGTCGATCGCTTGGCGATGCCGAAGTCGAGGACCTCAACCCAGTCTTTCTTGCCGGCCTTGTCAGTCAAGATGACGTTCTCGGGCTTGAGGTCGCGGTGGACAATTCCGCGGCCGTGCGCTTCTTCGAGGGAACCGACGACCTGCTTCAGCACGTGGTCGACGCGCGCTGGATCGAGCGGGCCGGTTTTCTCGAGAATCTCGCCGACGCTCTTGCCCTCGACGAATTCCATCGCGATGTACAGCTGCCCGTCGTCGGTCGTGCCGAAGTCGTAGACCTGAATCGTGTTGGGGTGGTGGAGCTCAGCGACCGTGCCGACCTCGCGCATAAAGCGGGCTTGAATCTTCGGATCTTGCGAAAGGTGCGGGTGCAGCGTCTTCACCGCGACCTTGCGGACGGTCGCTCCCAATTGCTGCTCGGCCTCGTAGACGCAACCCATGCCGCCTTCGCCGAGGATGCGGGTTACTTTGTAACGGCTACCGATCAGTTTTCCGACAAGGGATGACTCACTCATGCTGATCTCTCGATGGTCTCACGAAGTTACGGCAATGCCCAGACACCGGCGTACGTAAGACGGCCAACGGCCGAAGAAGTTTCGCGAGCAAGCTCACCGAGCCGTCCAACAAGAGGTTATTCTCGCCGGTGTGAAGCGCCCCTCATTCTCTCTTGTCTTACTCCTTGCGTTCGGCCTCGGCGTGAGCGCGGTCGGTTGTCCCTGCGTTCGCGGGCCGGTTAACGCGAGCGAAAGCTTGCGGTGGTGGCTGTTTTCGAACTTTGGGGCGTCGGCGATGTGCCCCGAAATCTTGAAACGTGGCGTGCCCATCAAGATGTCCACGATGGGGCCGTCGAGCGTGGGTCGCTTCTTTCCGCAAACCTGCAGTGTACAGGTGCAAGATCAGACGCGGTCGGTGGTGATCCTGATGAGCGGCACCGGTTATGCCTACGTACCGATGGCCAAGCGTGTCGGTTTTTTTGCAGGCCTGCAGATGGAGTTTCGCCCCGATTTCCGCATGGAATCCGACTCGCTCTACGTTTGGGGCCGGTTCAGTCGCATGCTCTCTGCGCCCAATTTGCAGCTGCTCGGAGTCGAAAACACACTCGTCAACTTGGCTACCCAAACACCCGCAGGAAACCTCGCGACGCTGCTCGGTCAAGGTATCGTCGAAAGCGAGATTGCCAGGGGCTTCACCGTCGTTCACGAAGACGACGGCAACGACTTTGCGGTCGGTATTCTCACTCCTCCACAGAAGCCGCCACGGCCCTTTACGGCGCACTCCGATCGCGTGCGCCTCGAAGCCGACACCGCCGAGATTCACTCGTCGTCGCGCGCGTACATCGGACCATTTTTCGTGAACGCCAGCGGCGCCGCTTTGTTTGCAAAGTTGCGCGTCCAAGGTGCTCCGCTGGTCTACAGCGTGGTCGAGAAGTCGGTCGGCGACGCGTGGCTCCAAAGTTATCAACGGGGTGAGGCACTTGGTGCGCCGCCGGGTCCCATCGTTTCGCAAGGCGACATGCCAGTCGGCGAAGCGACCCGGACGATTCCGGTGCGTCCCGGCGCTTACTATCTGGTGCTCGAGAACCGCGCCGTGTCACTTTCGTCACTCATTCCGTTACCTATTGGTGACACGGTTTCATACGCGACGTACGGCGTTGAAGTGGGTGATTCCCCTTAGTCGAGCATTTCCCAAGTGAGCAGCTTGCAATCGGACACGCGCTTACCCCTGTCGTCGAAACACGCGAGCGTGCCGGCGGTAACGTCCTGCCCGTCGATCTTGGTTGCCTCCGCGATTTCACATTTCTTCAAGTGTCCGTTTTCGTGGAGAAAATTGAAGAGCCCTTTGCACAGTAGGCCCTTTAGTTTTCCCGCACCGCTGCTGAATTCGACGCGCTTAATCGCCCCGCTTTTGTAAACGGTGACCCAGTCGCCCGCGCGAACGTAAATGTCGTTGACTGTTTTTGCAGCGGCCAACTTGCAGCGCTTGAATTTGCCGTCCTCGTAGAGCTCGGTGGTCTCCACGCACCTGAACCCGCCCAGATCCGTTGGGCTCAACAGCGAGCAGCGTTTGAGCGCGCCGTCTGGGTAGACGTCGAGCATGTGGTCCCTCTTGCACGTGAGGTTTCCGGCCGTCCACTCGGCGGCCAGTAAACACCCGCTGAGCTTGCCGACACTCATGCGCTTGTTCGTGTCGTCAACGCACCGTGGCGCCTTGGTTGCGGTGGCAGGCGACGCGGCGCGCCCCTCAGTGGGCGGTTCCTTCGTCGAACACGCGGCCATCCCTGAGAGCACAAGGACGAAGAGGCGCATCGGCCCACACTATCGGCCCAACCTAAACGGGCAACTTACAGACGTTCAGGATGGCTCGCCCAGCCGGCTGGAGCTACGGTGCGCGGCGTGCGACCCCTCGAACAAGCCCCAACTCGCCTCCGTGACTCCACCCACGATTCGCACGTGCGCGGGGTGAGCGTGCCTTCGCTCGAGGCGCCCGAAATTTACGGCCGCACAGCCATCGTTCGCATTGCGCGGGCGCTGCCACTGGTCGAGCGTATTTACGCGAGTATCCGCTTCGCGATTCTCCGCCCAAAGCTGCTGAGCGTGATGGACCTGCTCCTGCCTGCGCAAGGTCGCATCCTCGATGTCGGGTGTGGCTTCGGCCTCTTTGCGGCCTACTTTGGGCAAACCCAACCGGCGCGCGCCATCGTGGGCGTCGATCCTGATGAACGCCGCGTCCGAATGGCCACGAAGGTTTCCGAAACGCTCGGCTTGAACAATCGATTTATCGCGGGCGACATCCGAAATGTAACGCTTGATGGTGAATTTGACGGCGCGTATGTCCTCGACGTCATGCACCACCTGCCCGCTGACGATCAATGGGCCACGCTTGCGCAGCTCCGCGAGTCGCTGAAACCCGGTGGAACGCTGGTGATCAAAGACATCACCACCGAGCCGCGCTTCGGCCTCGAGTTCACGCGTCTGCTCGACCGCGCGATGATCGGCATGGAGGCGCCGCTGCACTATCGCCACCACCGTGCGTGGGGCGACATGCTGGTGTCGCTCGGCTTTGACGTGCGCATGGTGCGGGTGCCCGACGTGCTGCCGTATCCGCACGTGGTGATCGCAGCGACGCGTCGGTGATCAGATCTTCCCGCGCATCCCGTCGAGGCGCATCTTCCACACCATGCCGACCGCTTCGGCGAAGATGGCGCGGTTCATTTTCGATTTGCCAGCGGTGCGATCCACGAACACGATCGGCACCTCGGTCACTTTCATTCCCTTGCGGACCGCGCGATAGGTGAGCTCGATCTGAAATGAGTATCCGTTCGACTTCACGCTTTGAAGGTTGATCGCTTCGAGTGCGCGCCTTGTGAAGGCTTTGTATCCGCTCGTGAGATCTTTGATGCCGAGGCCAAGCACTGTTCGCGAGTAGAGCGAGCCGCCTTTTGATATGATGTGACGTCCGACGCCCCAGCCCTCAACGCCGCCGCCCGGAATGTTGCGTGAGCCAATGACCACGTCTGCCCCAGCATCGAGGGCACGGACGAAATCGGGTAAATAGCGCACGTCGTGTGACAAATCGGCGTCCATCTCGAAGAACCGGTCGTAGCCCTCGGCGAGCCCACGTCGAAACGCCTGCAAGTATGCGGTGCCGAGCCCTTGCTTGCCAGCCCGGTGCATGACGTGGATGTTGCCATCGTTCGCGGCCAGTTCATCCGCGATTTCCCCTGTCTTGTCGGGCGACGCATCGTCGACGATCAAGAGGTGCGCCTCGGGGAGCGCTTTGCGAGTGGCTTCAACGAAACGCGCCAAATTTTCACGTTCGTTGTAGGTGGGCGTCACAATGAGGGTCGACGGCATTGGGCCGGTGTTACTCGCAAAAACCACCGCGGAAAAGCGGAGACTCGCTCTCCTGCCCCCTGATACCCTCGATTCTGTGAGCGCGAAGCACGAGAGCGGCCGAACACTCGCCGCCGCCGATAGGGTCGCCGAGCTCGAGGCTGCGCTTGCACGAGAGCAGCGAATTGGGCGGGCCCTGCGCAAAGTGGGCGTTGCGCTGGGCTCGACGCTCGATCTTGACGATCTGCTCGGACTCATCCTCAAGAAGATCACCGAGGCACTCGAGGCCGACCGCGCCACCTTGTACCTGCTCGACGTCGAAAGGCAGGAGCTTGTCTCCCGTATCGTGCAGGGCGAGCGAGTCCTCAATATTCGCCTCAAGGTCGGAGAGGGAATTGCGGGCTCCGTCGCGCGCACTGGCCACGCGTTGCTCGTTCGAGATGCGCAGAAGGACCCACGATTTTCGTCGCACTGGGACGACCTGTCCGGTTACCGCACGCGCTCGATCCTGGCCGCGCCCATGAAAACGTCCGCGGGCGAGACGATCGGCGTCGTCCAGGTTCTAAACAAAAAGAACGGCGAATTCTCCAAGATCGATGAAGAGCTGTTGCTTGCCCTGGCAACGCACGCGGCTGTGTCGATCGACAACTCGCGACTCTTGCTCTCCCTTCGCGAACGAAACAGCCAGCTCTTGCTCACCAAGGAGCAACTCGAGAACCGCGTCCGCGACCTTCACCTGTTGTTCGACCTCGAACGCAGCATGTCGCACGCGTCCTCCGTCGAAGAGTTGCTTGCTGGCGTGCTTGGGTCGGCTGCGCGCGCGACGTCGGCACGTGCCGCTGCTGCGGTTCTTGTCGACGGCGGACACGAAGGATCGCTCTATCGGCTCGAAGGCAAAGCGAACAAAGTTGTGCGTGAGCCGTGGGGTGGTGGCGGCTACCTCGGTCGTGCCCTCGAGACGCGAGAGACCGTGAGCGCTCCTCTGCCGAAGCAACGCATCAAGCGCCTTCCGTTCGAATTGCCATCCGCCCTGATCGTTCCGTTCGAAGGCGAAGACGGGGAGATGGGTGGCGTGATTGCCCTCTACGGAAAGCGCCGTGAGCGCATTTTTTCGCAAGAAGATCGCGATCTGCTCCAACTGCTTGCGGCCAACGCATCGACATCAATTCGTCTGCAACGTTCGCGTGAGCTGCGCGAGCAAGAAGAACGCCTGTCAACGATCGGCCGCCTCCTCTCGGGTGTGATCCACGATCTGAAAACACCGCTTACGATCATCAGTGGTTACGTGCAGCTGATGCAAGACGCCGACCAGCAGACGCAGCGCGAACACTATGCGCAGCTCGCGCTCAAGCAGTTCGACTTGATGGGCAACATGCAGAGAGAAGTGCTCGAGTTCGCGCGCGGTGAGCGCAGCATTTTGGTTCGCAAAGTTTACCTTCAGAAGTTCTTTGAAGACGTGCGCAATCAAATCGAACCCGAGCTACGTCGCCGAAAAGTGGCGCTTGTCATTGATCTCCACGAGCGCGGGACGGCCCGTTTCGACGAATCAAAAGTAACTCGCATTGTGCACAATATGGCCCGCAACGCTGCCGAGGCGCTCGGGGTTAAGGGCGGGACGTTCTCGATTGAAATCACGCGCCGGGCGAACAAAGCCCTTGTGATGCGCTTCTCCGACACAGGCCCTGGGATTCCAAAGGCAATCGCACCGAGGCTTTTTCAGAGCTTCGTGACGAGCGGCAAGGCGGG
>CAMBEV010000200.1 GCA_945865595.1 Nannocystis exedens
AAGCAGCTGCCCGCGAATGCGAAGGTTATCTGGGTCCATGAAGACGTGCACGGCGGCGTGACAACGGTCACGAGTTCGGGCTCGCTGCGGACGCTCTACACAGCAGGCAAATTCCAAGGCGACAACGGCTTTCAGATGACCGCGCAATACGGCTTTGCGCACATTCCGTCGATGTTTGTCTCTCGATTCGATCGCGCACTGGTAATCGGCCTCGGCACCGGCACTACGCTCGGTGCACTCGCAGCCTATCCGTTCAAGTCGATCGACGTCGCCGAGCTCAGTCCGGGAATTGTAACTGCCGCTCGCACCTATTTCGGCGACATCAACCGCGGGGTCCTGGCGGACCCGCGTGTCCGCATTCTCTACGAAGACGGGCGCAACGCGTTGCTCGTTCGCAACGACAGCTACGACCTCATCAGCATCGAGCTCTCGAGCATCTGGGTTGCGGGCCCAGCCCACCTTTACAACCGCGAGTTCTACGAGACCGCGAAAACCCGACTGCGCGAAAACGGCATCCTGCAGCAGTGGATTCAGCTGCATCACACAAGCCGGCGCGAAATCGCGACACAACTTGCAACTTGCATCGCTACATTTCCGCACGCGCTGCTCTTCGTGCGCGGAGAGCAAGGCATCCTCGTCGCCAGCATGGCGCCCTTGGTCGCCCCGCTGCGCAGGCTCGGGGCCCTCGACGCAAGTCCAAAACTTCGCGCGGTTCTGGGGCAGCAGCATCTTGCCGACCACCTCGACGATCTCGTCCTTGGCGACGAAACCATGGACCACTTTCTTGACGATGTGAGCCGCGAGACCCGCCGGACGCGCGCGCAACTTCTGTCCACCGACGACAACTTGCGCCTTGAGTACGCGACGCCGCGCAACAACGTGCCTGGGCGTTCGAGCACGTACGAGACCGGCGCGATGCTGCGTGCCTATCGGTCGCCAAGTGTGCTTGCGGCGCATGTGGTTCAGTGAACAGCGGGTGTTGGCGGATCACCGGAACGCACCGCGCCGAACTCCCGAAGTTATGCGGATAGGTCAGCACCGACCGGCTCACATCGCCGTCCGCGGTCTCGAATTATGGGTTCGCGCCCTTGTCCCCGATGCTCGGTCCACTGGCGCCGTTCTCCTCGCCCTTCGGCTTGTTCAAGAGACCGAACTTTTGGTCACAAGCCTGAGCGGTGCTCTTCGACACGCAGCTCAGGTACTCGGCAATGGGGTACACACGCGACGCCGTGCTCCAACCCCTGTCTCCGTCATCGAATTGGATGCGTACGAGCTTGCCGTATTTCTCGGTGACCTTGCCGGGATAGAAACGCGCGCGCGTGCTGTATGGCGCCGCGACGCGGTCGTCCTTGGAGAACTCGTTGGTTTCTGAAGGCTGCGGCTTCGCTTCGGTTTTCGGCTTGGTCGACGTGGCCTCGACCCACACGATGTCTTTGCCCCCCTCGAGCCGAACCAGCGCGAGCCTTCCGTAGACGGCGTCAACAGCGCCCGAGCGCATCACATCGGCCTGGCCCCACCGTGCGTCCACCGCATCGCCCACTCGTGCGGTCTTGCCCTTGAGATAATTGATCCACGCTTGCGCGTTGGCTGGGTACGCCTCTTTTATCTTGCCTTCGACACTTAGCAGGAAGTCGTAACAGAACAGCTTCGCCGCCCCAACCGCGGCCTTGTGGTATTCGCCGCCGAGATCGTCTTTCGCCATGTCGGCGTGGTGGCACTTTCCTGGCGCAGCAACATTGTCCGGCCAATACCCAGACGTAAGCGCGCCCTTCGTCGGCACTGCCCCTGCCGCACACTTCACTTTCGGGTCAGCACCCTTGAGCTCGAACAGGTCTTCGTAACGCTTCACGCTGGAGTAGTTAGCCAACTTCGTACTCGTTATGGTTGCGAGTGCCTGCTTGTAGCCCGCCGTTGCCGCCGAATACTTCTCCACGTAATTTGAGTGTGCGAAAAAATCTTGAATGGAATGCAGCGAACTGCCCATGTACCAGAGCGCGTCGCCTCGCTTCCCGGCCGCGAGCGCCTTCATGATCAGCTTGAGTCTTGCTCGCAGTGCGGCCGAGCCATTCGCAAAAGACTCGTGATCAAAATGCAAAAAGTTCGTGCCGTAAAGCCCCTTGAGCGCTCCATCCGTGGTGGTCTTCGCTTGATTCCAGAGTTTCGCGTCAATGTTCTCGACGGGCGTGCCCTCGTAGCGCAGCTTGGCGACGGCCCAATCGCCGGAGTCGGTACCAAGGTTGCCCGCCACGAGCGCTTTCGTTTGCGGATCATCGTAGCCGAGATAGCCGGCGACTTTGGCCGTGATCTCCTGGTGGGTCGTGCCGTGGAAGGCGTACGCCGAGGACTGCACCAACACGGAGGCAGTCGAGAAGACGAATACGAGTTTGTAGTTCATGCGCTCCTATTTGGCTGTAGGGCAAATGATGGCACTACTCGACTCAAATGCAACGGTCTTGGTGACGCACCCTACGGGCTTGGTGCGCCACACATGCACACCGTCAGAGTTTTTCGCACATGTGCGACGAGGTCATGTTTGCTTAGCACTGCTGTTAGACGCTCTGAGAGCGCTCAGCCGCAAGCAGCGAATGGATGCCGCCGAAGGAACACCCTGCGACGGATACGCGTCGGGGGTCGACATACGTCAACTTCTTTACCCATTCGATCGCGGCGAGCACATCGTCATTCTCTTCTTCGATGGCACGAACAATCGCAGCCGAGCGCTGAGCTTCGGGAACGCCTGCAACGCGCTTCTCCCAGTGCACACCTTCTGATCCTGAGGCGCCGCGACGGTACGGGAAAAGAACGACGTAACCATGCGACTGAAAGAACGCACCGATCGCGCGGCGGTGGTCGGACGACGGGTCGGCCTCACTGCCGTGGTTGTAGACGATCGCACGGAACCGGCCCGCGCCGAGCGGACGCACAAGGCTCGCTTGCAGCTTGAGGGGGCCGGACGCGATCGCGACGGTCGTGATCAATGCGGCAGGCAGAGAGACAACCGCCATTCGCGGCTGTCGTGAAGGTGCACACGCCGCAAGAAGGCTGAGTAGCCCCGCAAGCGCCATCAACGAGGTCAAAATTCGCGAGCGCGCGTAGGTCATGAACCAGCTGAATATAGCCTCGTTTGAGCCCCTTTGGGCCTCCTTCGGGCTGCGCCCTCAGGAAGACGACCGGGCTGCCTTAACAAACGCGCGCACCAACTGCTCGTCTTTCACGCCGGGCGAAGACTCGACGCCGCTTGCGACGTCCACGCAATAAGGGCGCACGGTCTCGATCGCGCGCGCGACGTTCGTTGGCGTGAGCCCGCCAGCCAGCGTCAACTTACGGCGACAGGCAAGCGCGTTGACAAGTTGCCAATCGAACGATTGCCCCGTGCCGCCGAGAAGCCCGTCGACCTTCGCGTCGACCAAATTGTGCTCGCCAGGGTACAAATCCGCCGCCGCGACGTCGTCGGCAGCGCGAATGGCGATCGCCTTGTAGGCGTGTGGAAGAAATTGCGTCACGAGGTGGGGGGGCTCGGCGCCGTGAAATTGCACCCATTGAATGCCTGTTTCGTCCAGCAGTGCGCGCACATCTGTTTCTGACCGATTGGCAACGACTGCAACGGTCACCGTCGTTGCGCTGAGTCGGCCGCAAATGCGGAGTGCGACGTCACTTGTGACGTAGCGCGGACTCGCGGGTACGAAATTGAAACCGATCGCGTCCACGCCCTCTCGTTCGAGCATGAGCGCGTCCTCGAGCCGCGTGACGCCGCAGACCTTGATGAGCGTACGGTTCATCAGCCGGTCGCCCACGCGGCGAGATGAGGGCCTATGATTCTTGGCGCATGCTTCAGTGCGCTTGGTGATTGGGTCCCCGTAAGAACGAGGATCGCCCGCAGCTGACGTTCAACTGCGTCGAAGAAGCGATGCACGGCCGCGTCGCCATTCTCGTAGAACGCTTGTAACACGGGCCGCGCAAAGCCGGCAGCCGTTGCGCCGAGTGCAAGGGCACGGGCGACGTCGTAGCCATTTGTAATGCCACCAGTTGCAATAACCGTGTCGAACCCGGTGCTGCTCACCTGCAGGATGCTCGCTGCGGTGGGGATGCCCCAGTCCCAAAACAGCTCGCCGAGTGCTGAGGCTTCTGCGTCGCCGATGTCGGCTGCGCGTTTTGTTTCAACACCGACCCATGAGGTTCCGCCCGAGCCCGAAACGTCAACATGCTTGACACCGCGCCCATGAAGTACGGTCGCGACATGTCTTGACAGGCCGCAGCCCGTCTCTTTCACAATGACAGGAAGGGTAAGTTCGTTGACGAGTCTTTCGATCGTGTCAGCTCCGCAACGGAAGTCGCGGTCACCATCGGGTTGCACGAGCTCCATGGCTGGATTCAGGTGGACGCAGAGCGCGGTCGCACCCACGGCCTCTGCCAACTCCGCAATCACATGGGTAGGCAAGTCGCGCGCCTGCACGACGCCAATGTTACCCAACACGATCGTCGTTTTTGCAACGCCACGCACCTGAAACGTGTGCTTCAACTCGGGCGAGACCAGCATCGCACGCTGGCTTCCTAGGCCGAACGCGTACCCACGGGCCTCGGCTATGCCCGCTAGCGCGAGATTCACCCGTTTGGCTTCGACGGTCCCGCCCGTCATTGCCGCGATCACGATCGGCGCGCGGAGGGTCTGCCCAAAAAGTAACGTATCGAGTGACAATTGGGAAGCGTCTACCTCGGGAAGCGCGTTATGGAGAAAGTGGACCTCTTCTAGCAATGTCGACTTTTCGCGAAACCCGACCTCGCCCGTGGCGCACAATGCGAGGTGGTCCTGCTTGCGCTGGGCAATCTTTGCCGTCATGCGGGCCTCATTACCTTGGGGAGCGATGCGCGTGACGCTTAACTGCGGGTCTTGTGATAATTGCATCCGCCACGGTAGGTGCAAGTGATTGGAAGAACTGGGGGACTCGCCTTCGCCTCCGTTGCCGGTGAGGCGCGCATCGCTGTCGAGCGCGAACTCGTCCGTATTCTTGACGACGAAATCGCTCGTTCGGGAGCGGACGGGAGCTCCGTGCGAGCGGTTTTAGGGGCTGTACAGGCGCTCACGATGCGAGGCGGAAAGCGCCTGCGCCCCGCGCTCCTGGCGGCGGGGTTCGTTGCGGCGGGCGGCGACTCGGGTGCGCGGCAAGTCGCGATCGCAGGCGCGGCCCTCGAACTGCTGCAGTCCTACTTGCTGATCCATGACGACTGGATGGACGCCTCAGCGACCCGACGCGGTGGGCCAGCGGTGCACGTCATGCTGGGCGAATCGTTTGGGCCTTCAGGAACGGCGCAACCGCCCTCAGGCGCGGCGGCGATTTTGGCAGGAGACTACGCGTCGTCTCTCTCTCAGCGCGTGATGCTTGAGGTGCCGGCCGAGCCGGAGCACGTGCTCGCGGCAGCCCGCGTACTTGCTGAGGTGCATAGCGAAGTGGTGCGCGGGCAAGTGCTCGACATGTTTCAGGATGTCAATACTGTTGACGAAGCCGAGCGCCTTTATGCGCTGAAGACGGGTAGCTATACGGTCGCCGGGCCTCTTACGATTGGCGCTGTTCTGGCTGGCGGCGCCGGTCTCGCGCAGCCGCTCGCCGCGGTCGGAAGGTCGCTTGGCGTCGCGTTTCAGCTTCAAGACGATCTGCTCGGCCTCTTCGGAAGCGAGGCGGTGACGGGCAAGCCTGTGGGCGCGGACCTTCGCGAAGGCAAGCGAACATGGCTCATGACCGCCGTCATGCGTACCGAGCGAGGTCGGGGCCTCGTGTCGTCCGCGTACGGTCAGCGGGAGGCGAGCCCTGAAGTGATCGAACGTGTCCTTTCCGAGCTGCGAGGCGATCCTGCGACCGGGGCATGCCGAGAGCGGATCGCGACACTGTGCGATGAGGCGCGGCGGGGCGTTGAAGCGCTGCCAATCGCCAGCCAAGCTCGGGAACTTCTGTTCGGTGCGATTGCCGTCCTGACTGAGCGTGAGGCATGAGGACGATCGGTACGTCGTCAGGCAAGGTGATTCTCGCTGGGGAGCACGCGGTGGTCTTTGGCGAGCCGGCCCTTGCGGTGGGCATCGAACGCGGCGCATCGGCCACGAGCCGTCCGAACCTGGCCATGTGCTCACGGTTGATCATTCCCGAGTGGCAGCTATCCGTTGCGACGGACGCGACGGACGCGACGGGCGAAGATCGCAGCGACCTCGCGCGCGCATTTGGCAACTTGCTTGACGAAGCGCGCCGTAACGCAACGGTTCCAGAGGTTGACGTTGAGGCTCACGCGACGCTTCCGCCTGGAGGAGGACTTGGTTGCTCCGCAGCGCTGGGCGTAGCGATCGCGCGGTCGCTCGTCCGAGATGAGGCTGTGGTGGCTGCTTGCGCTATGGCGTGGGAGCGCGTGTTTCACGGCAATCCGTCGGGAATCGACGCCGCAGTGTGCATGCGCGGTGGTTGCTTGCGCTTCGTGAAGGGGCAAGCCGCAAGGGTGGTGACCTTGGGCGCACCGCTTTTTTTGGCGGTCGGCTTCAGTGGCCCTTCGTCAAGTACACGGACGATGGTCGAGCACGTCGGGCGGCTGCGCGAGAACGAGCGGTCACGCGTTGATGCAGCCTTCGCAAGCATTCGAGGCATTGTTGAGCGTGCCTTCGACGCTGTTTCCAGCGGACAGGTGAACGACCTTGGTGGGCTTTTGTCTGAAAACCAACGTGTGCTCGCGGAGCTAGAGCTCTCGACGCCCGCTCTCGATCGCCTTTGCACCATTGCAGAAAGTGCAGGCGCACTCGGGAGCAAACTGACCGGTGCTGGAGGCGGAGGTTGCGTGATCGCACTCTGCTCGAACGCGCTCGGAGTCGAACGTGTCCTCGCTGCGTGGGCAGGATCGGGATTCTCAGGGTTCGCGACGGGAGTCTCCGCGCGGACGGATGAGGGCGCGT
>CAMBEV010000201.1 GCA_945865595.1 Nannocystis exedens
GAAAAACCCAAGGTGATCGAAAAGTCCGCGGCGCCTGTCGCCAAAGCACTGCTACCTATCGACGGACCTCCGCACAAAGGCGAGATCGAACACGCGATGGGCGTCGTCGAGGTGGGGCTTGAGGTTGGCGGACGTTCGCTCGGCTATGCGAACGCGACCACCACTAACTTGCGGCCGTACAGCTTGTTCGGAACGGTCGCACCCGCGGTTGATGCCGAGCTCTATCCGGGCGCGCGCTCGGGGCTTCCCTTCTTGAAAGACCTTGGCGTCGTCGGTGGCTTTCGCGCGGCGCTTGGTTTGAAGTCGCGCACACCCGACGGCACCGAAGTCAGCACGTCGTGGAATCGCTTCGACCTGGGCCTGCGCTATCGCTTGCGCTTCGGCGAGGGTCGCAAGCCGCAGGTCGGCATTCGCTTCGGCATTAGCCGAGAGCACTTCACATTCAGCACGACAGCAAGCGACTACCCCGCGGCGTCCTACATGGTCCTAAGGCCCGCCCTCGATGTGTGGGTACCGATCGGCATGGTGGGCTTGTTCGGAGAGTTCGCAGCAATGCCCACGCTCTCATCAGGCGATACCGCGAATCGCTTCCGTGATGCGTCGGTGCTCGGCCTCGAGGGCAAGGGCGGCATTGCACTCACGCCCAACGACTGGCTCCTTGTTCGTAGCTGGTTTAGTTACGAATATTTCGGTTATTCGATGACGCCTCAAGCGGGCGACTCCTTCGCGGCCACCGGCGCGAGCGACGCGTTCGTGCGCATTCACGTCGGCGCGGGCGCGCAATTCTAGGTAGGCTCAACCCGGTGCGAAGCCAGCTCGTCCTCGCAATCGTCCTCGCCACGATGGGAGCATCTCGCACGGCGGCCGCGTTCTGTCGCTCGACCGCATGCCGCGGGAGCGCGTGCACCACCGACGAACGCGGGTGCCCCTCAACAGGTAAGCCGCTTTACTGGAGCACAGGCTGCATTGGCTATTCGCTTCAGAAGAATCTCAGCCAGAACCTTCCACAAGACGAAGCCCGACTCGCGATTCAGCGCGCGTTTCAAGCATGGGCCGAAGTCGATTGCGGTGGCGGCAAGTTCTCGTCGCTCACGTTCTCGCCGCTCGCCGACGTTTCATGCAACCGCGCCGAGCACAATGAGAACGGCACGAACGTCAACGTCATCACCTTCAAAGACGATGACTGGACCTACAAAGGCGTCGACAACAACGTCGCCAAGACGACGGTGACGTTCGACGGCGACACGGGTGAGATTTTCGATGCCGACATCGAGGTCAACAGCGCGACCAATCAGATCTCCGTCAGTGACAAAAGCGCGCAGTACGATCTGCAATCAATTCTCACGCATGAGGTTGGACACCTGATCGGACTTGCGCACTCCGAGGACCCTTCGGCCACGATGTTCGCAAGCTACGAGACGGGAAGCACCGCGTTGCGCTCGCTGTCAGATGACGACATCGCGGCCGTGTGCGCGGCGTATCCGCCCGGGCGCGCGGCGACGTGCTCGTCGACACCTCGCGGAGGACTGGGCGACGCATGCAACGTCGAGGAATCGAGCTCGGGTTGCGGCTATGCGACCGGCGGCGCGGTGACTCCGCTTTCGCTGTGTCTTCTGCTGTCGACCTTGTTGAGTCGCACCTTGCGTGCGAGAAGAAGACGATGCGATCGCTAGCGCTGCTGCTCCCTCTCTTCGTTGCGGTCATCTCAAGCGCAAGCAGCGCGTGCAGCTCAGCCGCCGTCACCGAAGAACGCCTTTGCACCCCGAACAACAACGTATTTTGCCGCTGCACCGATCTCCGCGAAGGAACCAAACGTTGCTCTGAAGACGGCATGGCCTTCGGCGAGTGCGACTGTGGCGACATTCCGCCCCCACCACCCGACCCTCCAGACGCCGAGGTCATCGACGCGGGACCCGACGCCCCGCCCACCGGACCCGAGGCCGACGTTTGCCCAGGGGCCGCATACGCCGTCGACCCCACCAAGGCGACCGTCATCACGGGCAACACGGCTACCGCCACGGCTGACTACGTGAGCCCAAGCGGCGCGTGCGCCGCCGCCACGTCCAAGGACCACGTTTACCAGATCATCCCTACGGGCTCGGGCGCACTGACCGCCACGATGAAGGGCTCGGGCGCAATGGATGCGACGCTTTACGTTCGCGAGGCCGATTGCGCGACCGGTAAGCAACTTGCCTGTGGCGCAACGACCGGCGCGGGCGGCACCGAAACCGTCAGCATCAACGTGCTCACGGGCAAGCCCTACTACGTCTTTGCTGACAGCGCGGCTGGCACCGAGGGCGAGTACACGCTTGAGCTCTCGCTCAAGACCGGCCCGTTCTGCGGGGACAACAAGGTCGACAAGGATGAGGGGTGCGATGACGGCAACAAGACGTCATCCGATGGCTGCGGGAACAACTGTGTGCCTGAGGGCGATCCTGCGTCAGCAGGCACGTGCCCCGGAATGACCGCGCACGTTTGGCCCGGCAAAACGCTGAATTTTGCGGGAACGACGCAGGGCTACACCAGTAGCGCGAGCTCTACCCAATGCACCTTTGGGACGGGCGCTGAGGATCGCGTTTATGCGGTCACGGCGCATGGGTCAGGCAACTTGACTATCGAGCTCGACGCCCAATTTGACGGTGGCCTGCAAGCCCGGAAGACGTGCGCGAGCTCAGCCGAGCTCGGTTGCGTGAACGCCGTGACTGGCGCGGGCAAAGAGAAACTCACCATCGCGGTGACGTCGGGCATCGTCTACTACGTGTTCGTCGACGGATCCGCGACGGGCCAACGCGGCAGCTTCACGCTCACACTCAAGTTGCCGTGAGTGGCGGTCGGTGGGGCTCGGATGATCCATCCGATGGCGTCGGAGTGGGCCACGGAAGCCCACCCGCGAGCGCGTCAAAGGGTGAAAAAGTTGCCGTTTGTTAGAGTGAGCCTCCGACTCACCGATGGCGCGCAAGTTGCTGTGGCTCGCCCCATGAAGTTCGTCTCTGCCACCGCGGCCCTGCTGTTGAGCTCTATCGCCTGTTCGAGCGGCGAGTCATCTCCTGTCACCGGCGATGACCAAAACTTTACCCAGAGCCAATGGTCGATCACGTCGATCGGCAGCGGGCCCGACCCGTTCGATGTCTTGGGCAGTTACCGCGTGACCGCAGCCCGGGCCTCAGACGGAACGCTCTTCGCTGCGTTCATCGACAAGGACAAGCACCTTGCCATCGCAACCCGCACGGGCTCTGCGTGGAAGGCGGAAGCTGTGACATCGGGTGGACACAACGGCCGCTTCGCATCGATCGCAGTCGACGGGGCGAATACCACCCACATCGTGCACTACGACGAGACCGCGAACGCTCTCGTGTACACGACGCGAGCCGCGGGAACGACGCAGTGGACCCACGCAACGTTGCTCGCCCGTGCTGCCGAAAACCGCCTCGTCATGACGGCCGACGGCACGCTCCACTTGCTCGCCGTCGAGGTGCGTGACGGCGCGATGCACTACGGGACCCGCACCGCTGGCGGCGCCTGGAAGCTCGAACGGGTCGGCACGGGCCTCAACTATGATAGCCCGGCGCTATCGATCGATGAAAGAGGGGCCCCACACGCGAGCGCATGGCAATGGGATGCACCCGGTGAAGGAGGCAAGCTTGTGATCGCCGACAGAACGTCAGGCTGGCGCGTCGAACCCGTCGGCCTCACGACGAGCTACTCGAGCGATCTCGTCGTTGTAAACGGCGTGACGCATCTCGCGTACGCGTCCCTATCGAACGGGGTCCGCAGCGGCCCGCTGTACTACACGAGCCGAACCGAGGGCGGCGCCTGGTCGACACCCGAGCAAGCCAACTGGGCAGGATGGTCCCCCGACCTCGCGCTCGACAGCAGCGGGCGCCCCGTCGTCGTAGCGTCGGTTGAGGGCTACCTCCAACAGGCGTCGCGTTCTGATTCTGGCGAGTGGACGCGTTCATCAATCTCGTCGGCCCAAGGCAACATCGAGCCGTTCTTCATCGCAGGCTCGAACGAGGTCGTCTTCACGAACACGTGGAACCGCAGCTTTTCGATCGCGGCACCAAGGATCGGACAGTAAGCGCGCCCCCGCGTCGGCCGGAGAAGCATCCACAAGGTGCTATACTCTCGGCATGCCCTCCGAAGCCCGCAAGCGACGCGCAGCCTGGCCCGTCACGCAGCATCGACTCGGCGAAGAGCGGGGGGACCTGCTGACTGCCACCACGGTCGCTGGGCGAATTGCGATGGTCTGGGCGATCACCCTCGACACGTGGGCAACGATGGGTACCCCCATCCCTGACTACACGCGCGCCGACTCGCCTGGGCGCATCGTTCGCAAACATGGTAGCTGAGCTCAACGACGACTTCGTGGACATGCTCGCGGCGCTGTTAAGAGCGCGCGTCGAGTTCGTGTTGGTCGGAGCGCACGCGTTGGCTGCGCACGGACTTCCCCGTGCAACAGGCGACATCGATATTTTCGTGCGTGCCTCAGCCACCAATGCCGAACGCATCTTCGCTGCCCTTGCTGACTTCGGCGCACCCATCGCCGCGCACGGAATCGCAGCGTCCGACTTTGCCGAGTTGGGCAACGTCTACCAAATCGGTTTGCCGCCGCGCCGCATCGACATCTTGACAGAAATTTCGGGTGTCACGTTCGACGAGGCGTGGGCGTCGAAGATCGAAGCCGAGATCGCATCACTGCGGATTCCGGTGATCGGGCGCGAAGCGTTACTGAGAAACAAGCGTGCTTCAGCACGAGACAAAGATCTCGTCGACGTTCGCGAACTTGAGCGCGATTCTGACTGAGTACAGCAAGGCGGGCACGCTACTCACCGACAAAACTCGGTCGCACTCTTGTACGCTGGCATCGCCGCGACGCGTGTTTCAGCGAGCGAGTTTGACTCGATGATCGAGCGGTACACGTCGAGGCTCGGACGCGCCGTTCTCGTGCCGCTAGAATTGTAACTCGCGAAGCCAAATTTAGGGCAGAACCCCGATGCCCACTCGAAGTTGTCGATGAGGGCCCAGTGCATGTAGCCGCGAACGTCGACGCCGCGTTGTAACGCTTGGCCGACTTGGACCAAGTGTTCGGCGAGAAAGCGCGCGCGGTTGTTGTCGCTTGCGTCGGCAAGACCGTTCTCAGTGATGATGAGGGGCAAGCCATACGGGGCAAGTTCGTCGAGCACCACGCCGAGGCCGTCGGGGTGAATGTCCCAGCCGAAATCGCTCTTCGGTCGATCCGTTTCGAGGTTCGCTTGATAGATCGCGGCCTTGATGACAGGCAAGATGATGCCGCGCGTCGCCGACACGAGCGTGTCAGAGTAATAGTTGAAACCTAAAAAGTCAGCTCGCTTGACCAATGTCGGATCGGCCTTCTTGTCGTTCGGTCCGTCGTACGAGAGGTCAAACTCGTCATCGAAGTCGCCCCGCACAATCGCGTTGGCAAACCACAAGTTCCATAACCTTCGCACGCGATCCGCCGCCTCGACGTCGACGCTCTCGTTCGGGTCAAGCGCGTGAAACGTGCGCTGATGAAGCGCCACGCTCACCATGGCCGCCTTGCCGTCACCGTCAGCATCAACGGTGTCGGCCTCATGAATCGCATCGAACGCAAGGGCGTGTGCACGTGCTTCCGCTTTCACGAGGGCAAGCGCGCGCGGGACGTCAAGCAGGACGCCCGGCGGGAAGCTGCCTTGGACATAACCACCAAGCGCCACGTTGAGCGGCTCGTTGATCGTGATCCAAAGGTCAACGTGCTTTCCCCAGCGCGCGGCCATGCGGCGTGCAAACTCGGCAAACAGCGTGCTCGTCTCGGGCCGCTCCCACCCCTGTGGTTCGTTGGACTTCGTCACATCAGACAACCAAGACGGCATCGAAAAGTGATGCAGCGTGACCATCGGCGCAATCTTCGCCGCGACAAGCTTCGTGATCAGCCCGTCGTACGCAGCCACTGCCTCTGCCACCGGCTCGTTGCGATCGAACGATTCGCGCGTGGGATAAATCCGCGACCACTCGATCGAGAAGCGGTACGCGTTCTGCTTGCTATCGACAAGCAACTTGACGTCATCATCCACGTGCGCCAGCGCATCAGGCCCGCCCGTATCAGGATGCCCATCGCCCACGATTTTGCCTTTGGTGCGCGCCCACGCACTCCAATCTGAAGCCGTGAGGCCCTTCTCAACCTGAAACGCCGCCGTCGCCGATCCAAAAAGAAACCCCTTCGGATACGAATACGTGACGCTCGTGTCACCTCCCGCATCAACGCCCGTCTGCGTGGCAGGCGAGGCGGTGCTGCAAGCGACGACCGAAACCAGCATGCCCCGGACAAAAATGCGCATCATCGGTGGTACGATACCGCGCATGACCCGCGCTTGGTTCAGCGTCGTGCCCTTGCTTGCCCTCACGTCCGCCTGCGCACCCAAGTCGCCCAGAGGCCCCGCTGTCCCTTCGCCCACCGCACGCAGGGCATCCACCGAACCGCCCGCACTCACCGCAGGCCCCACGTGGGATCCACCGGCGACGGTACCAGGCGTCCACATCCACAAGGCGTGCCACCCGGCCCCCGGAGAGAGAGTCGTCACCGACTGCAAACAGCTTCATGAAACCGAGGCCACGTTCTCCGGCGAAATCGACGCCAAAGGCCCGCCAACCACCCGCCCCCTCAAGCTCGCAGTCGGCCACTGCTACCAACTCTCAGTAACGCTCGAAGGCCGGCTAGCCGATGCCCACTTCGCACTCGTCGACGACCGAGGCCACTTCGCCGCCGCAAGCGACGCCCCAGCCCCCGTACCCACCCTCTTCACGCGAACCCTCACCGTCCCCCACAACGGTGCACTCTGCATCAATTCACCCACTGAACTATCGCTCTCAGCCGCCGCAGGAAGTGGCTCCGGCAAATTCG